>NZ_WKEE01000011.1:0-116661 GCF_021605635.1 Stenotrophomonas sp. PA-6-5C | reverse complement strand
GGGGAGAGGAAAAGAGGAAGGGGGGGAGTCGGGGGGGGGGGGGGGGGGGGGGGGGGGGGGGGCACGCACCATCGCCCCTGCGGGGGGGGTGGGGGGGCCCAATGAAGGCCCAAGGCGTCCCCGCACTCCGACACCGCCCCGCCTCTGACAGGTTCACTCGGCTGTTGGTAGGTGTCGACCTTGGTCGACACATCTGTCAGATATCGAAATAAATCTGGGACCCGAAGAGCCGTTCGACAGATCGCAGGAAACTGTCGAAGGCGGGGTGGGTCCGGTTGAGGGGGCGTGAGCCGCATGGATGCGGCGACCGAGCTTACATGGACGTACTTGCAGCGGCCCCCTCAACCGGACCCACCCCGCCAACCCACAGGAAACCAGCTTTTGACGTTGCTTCGGCCTCTGCGGGTTCCGGGCGCCGCCCGGACGACTACAATCCCGCTCATGCTGAAATTCTCGAATACCTCCCGCCAGGGGCGCCGATGAGCGGCCGTGGTGGCAATGACGGCCAGGTCCGCATCATCGGCGGGCGCTGGCGCAATACCCGGCTGCCGGTGCCGACCCTGCCGGGCCTGCGGCCCAGCAGCGACCGCGTACGCGAAACCCTGTTCAACTGGCTGATGCCCAAGCTGGGCGGGGCACGCGTACTGGACCTGTTCGCCGGCAGCGGCGCGCTGGGCCTGGAAGCTGTCTCGCGCGGTGCCGCGCATGCCACCCTGGTCGAGCGCGATGCGCAACTGGCGCGCAATCTGTCCGCTGCCGTAGCCAAGCTGCAGGCGGGCGACAGCGTCACGGTCGCCCAGGCCGACGCGCTGCGCTGGCTGCAGGCTGCGCCGGCGCAGCAGGCCGATCTGGTGTTCATCGACCCGCCGTTCGCCGATGGCCTGTGGCAGGACGTGCTGGCCCAGCTGCCGCGGCACCTGGCCGCCGATGCCTGGCTGTACTTGGAGTCGCCGGCCAGCCACGTGCCGGTGCTGCCCCCGGAGTGGCTGCTGCACCGCGATGGCAGCACCCGCGAGGTGCGCTTTGCCCTGTACCGCCGCGCCACTGCTACACTTTGACCTCATCTGAACATCTGCAACCGCCCATGACCGTGGCCAACCGCCGCATCGCCGTCTATCCCGGCACGTTCGACCCCATCACCAACGGTCACATCGACCTGGTGAGCCGGGCCGCGCCGCTGTTTGAAAAGGTCGTGGTGGGCGTGGCACAGAGCCCCTCGAAGGGACCGGCACTGCCGCTGGAACAGCGCGTGCAGCTGGCGCGTGGCGCCCTGGGCCACCACAGCAACGTCGAGGTCATCGGCTTCGATACGCTGTTGGCCCATTTTGTACGTTCGGTGCAGGGCGGGGTGCTGCTGCGCGGTCTGCGCGCGGTGTCCGACTTCGAGTACGAATTCCAGATGGCGAGCATGAACCGCCACCTGATCCCGGAGGTCGAGACCCTGTTCCTGACCCCGGCCGAGCAGCACAGCTTCATCTCGTCCTCGCTGGTCCGCGAGATCGCACGCCTGGGTGGCGATGTGTCCGGCTTCGTGCCGGCCGCCGTGCTCGAGGCGCTGCGCAAGGTCCGCGAAGCGAAGTCGGCGCAGTCGTAAGCCCTGCCCAGCAGTAGATCCTGTAGTACCACGCACCCCATTACGCACACCAACACGCAACATTCCGGGAGGAAACCCATGAACAACACCATGCGCGCGATGCTGATCGCCTCGTTTGCCCTGGCTTTCACCGCCTGCAAGAAGGAAGAAGCCGCTCCGGTCGACGAAGCCAAGCAGGCGCTGGTCGCCCCGGCCAAGGAAGACGACGCAGGCTGGAAGAAGTACCTGCAGGAAGTGGCCATCCAGAACATGGGCAACATCACCAACAGCCCGTTCCTGTACTACCTCTCGCCGGAAACCGACCCGGACTTCCAGGCCAAGTACGAGCGCCAGACCGAAAGCGCGACCCAGGCCGTGGCCCGTGGCGTGCAGCCGGGCAACATGCTGGCCTTCGGTTCGTCGGCCTCGGGCAAGATGGCTGACATGATCCAGGTCGTGTTCAAGGACGTCTCGCCGGATTCGATGAAGGGCGTGCGCGTCGTCTTCATCGGCCAGTCCGCCGACAACGCCCGCGTGCAGGCCGTGGTCCAGCCGACCGGTGCCGAGTACATTTTCGTCGAAGCCAAGTAAGACCGAGCCGAGGCGGTCGTGCTGCGGCACGACCCGGGCGGCGCCCTGTGATGGGCGCCGCTGATGACCTGACCGGCCCGCGCGCCCGCGCAGGCCGGTCCTTGTCCCAAGGCGCGGGCGTGGAGTATCGCCATGTCGCTGAAAATCAATGAGCTCTGCGTCAACTGTGACGTATGCGAGCCGGCCTGCCCGAACCAGGCCATCACGATGGGTGAAACCATCTACGTGATCGACCCCGCCCGCTGTACCGAGTGCGTGGGCCATTTCGACGAACCGCAGTGCGTGGTCGTCTGCCCGGTCGAATGCATCGACCCCGATCCGGACATCGTCGAAACCGAAATCGAGCTGCTGGCCAAGCTGCGCCAACTGCAGCACGATCATCCCGAACTCTATGCGGAGCCCCCATCCGAATGAAGCCGTTCGCCCGCCCCTTGTTGTTGCTCGGCCTGCTGCTGAGTTCCGTCGCCTGGGCTGATGCCCCGGTCCGTGCCGAGCGCCCTGATGGCGCGGCCATCGCCAGCGGCCACGCTTTGGCCACCCAGGCCGGTGTCGACATCCTGGCCCAGGGCGGCAACGCCTTCGACGCGGCGGTGGCGGTGTCCTCGACCCTGGCCGTGGTCGAGCCGATCAGCTCCGGACTGGGCGGCGGCGGCTTCTTCCTGCTGCACGATGCGGCGACCGGCAAGGACGTGATGCTGGACGCGCGCGAGACAGCGCCGGCCGCCGCCACGCCGCAGGCCTTCCTCGACAAGAAGGGCGACCTGGACCGCGACCGCTCGGTCAACGGCCCGTGGTCGGCCGGCATTCCCGGCCTGCCGGCGGCGCTGGTCGAACTGTCGGCCAAGCACGGCAAGCTGCCGCTGGCGGCCTCGCTGCAGCCGGCGATCCGTATCGCCCGCGATGGCTTCCCGGTGTATGAGCGCATGGCCAAAGGCTATGCCTCGCGCCGTGAAGTGATGGAGCGTTATCCCGGTACGCGCGAGGTCTACCTGCGCAATGGCAAGCCGATCGCCACCGGTGACCTGTTCAAGCAGCCGGAACTGGCGCAGACCCTGGAACGCCTGGCAGCCGGCGGCTTCGATGGCTTCTACAAGGGCCAGACCGGCAAGCTGCTGCTGGCCGGCGTGAAGCAGGCCGGTGGCAAGTGGACCGCCGAGGAACTGGCCGGCTACCGCGTCAAGCAGCGTGCGCCGATCGTCTTCAACTACAACGGCTGGAAGATCACCACCGCGCCGCCGCCGTCCTCCGGTGGCATCGCTCTGGCCAGCATGCTGCAGATCCTGGAAGGCTGGGACATCAAGCAGATGGATGCGGCGCACCGCACCCATCTGGTGGTCGAGTCGATGCGCCGTGCCTACCGGGACCGCACCTTCTTCCTCGGCGATCCGGATTTCGTGCAGATCCCGCAGAAGGTGCTGGCCAGCAAGGATTACGCGCAGGGCCTGCGTGCCACCATCCACCCGGAGAAGGCCACCCCCAGCGACCTGCTGTCGGGCAACCCGACGCCGCTGGAAGATGACGAGACCACCCATTTCTCGATTATCGACCGTGACGGCAACCGTGTCGGCGCCACCCAGACCGTCAACCTGCTGTACGGCTCGGGCCTGATTCCGAAGGGAACGGGTGTGCTGCTGAACAACGAGATGGACGACTTCGCGCTGAAGCCGGGCACGCCCAACGCCTTTGGCGTGATGGGCTACGCCGCCAATGCACCGAAAGCGGGCAAGCGCATGCTCAGCTCGATGACGCCGACGTTCATGGAGAACGACGACAAGGTGATCGTGCTGGGCACGCCGGGCGGCAGCCGCATCATCACCATGGTGCTGCTGGGCATCCTCGGCTACGACGCTGGCCTGGATGCGCAGCAGGTCGCCGCGCTGCCGCGCTACCACCACCAGTGGCTGCCGGACCTGATCGAAGCCGAGAGCAACGCTTTCGACGCTGCGACCATCAAGCAGCTGCAGGCGATGGGCCACAAGATCGATCTGCCGGGCGAGGTCGCCGCCGGTGGCCGTGGTTCCAGCCATGTGTGGGGCAACCTGCAGACGGTGGAGTGGGACCGCAAGGCCAACAAGCTGTTTGGCGGCAGCGATCCGCGCAACCCGGTCGGCAGCGCCCAGGTCGTGCCGGCTCCCTGATCCGGCGATAGCGCCGGGCCATGCCCGGCGGACGCAGACCTGAGAACCCCGCCCGCAACGGCGGGGTTTTTCATTTTTCCGCTAGCGATTATTTAACGAGCGGCGACCGATAATTGCGCCATGAAACTATGGTCGATCCGCGGTAATACCCAGCGCCTGGACGGCGGTGCGATGTTCGGCAATGCGCCGCGTGCGTTGTGGGAGAAATGGGCAGCGCCAGACGAGCTCAATCGCATCGAGCTGGCTTGCCGCGCGTTGTTGGCGAGCCCGCTGGAAGGCAAAACGGTGCTGTTCGAAACCGGCATCGGTGCGTTTTTCGATCCGCGCATGCGCGAGCGCTATGGCGTGCAGGAAAGCCAGCATGTGCTGATCGATTCACTGCGCGAAGCCGGCTTCGAGCACGAAGACATCGATGTGGTGGTGCTCAGCCATCTGCATTTCGACCATGCCGGTGGCCTGCTGGCGGCGTGGCGCGAAGGCCGTGAACCGGAACTGCTGTTCCCCAATGCGACGTACGTGGTCGGTGCGCAGCATTGGCAGCGCGCGTTGCAGCCGCACCCGCGCGACCGTGCCAGCTTCATTCCGGAACTGCCGGGCCTGCTGCAGGCCAGTGGGCGCCTGGAAGTGGTGGAGGGTGAGTATTCGAAGGTGCTCGGCCACAGCGTGCGTTTCAGCTACAGCGACGGCCACACGCCGGGGCTGATGCTGGCCGAGATCGTGGGGCAGGGACGCGCAGGCGCAGGGGCGCACGGCGGCGTGGTGTTCTGCGCCGATCTGATTCCCGGTCGTTCCTGGGTGCACGTGCCGATCACGATGGGCTACGACCGCAATGCCGAGCTGCTGATCGACGAGAAGCGGCAGTTCCTGGAAGACAAGCTGGCGCGCAACGTGCATCTGTTCTTCACCCATGATCCGCAGGTTGCGCTGGCGCAGGTCGGGCGGGATGAGAAGGGGCGGTTCGTTACGCTGCATGAGCAGGGCGAGCTGAAGGCGCGGGCGTTGGGGTGAGGTTTGCCGGCAGGGCTGCGCCCTGCACCTGCCGAATCAACGGCAACAGCAACAGCAACAGCAACAGCAACAGCGGGCTATCCGTGGGGTGGCGGGGCGGTGTCGGATGGCGGGGACGCCGCAAGTACGTCCTTGTAGGCTCAGCCGCGCCATCCATGGCGCGGATGCCCCGCAATCCGACACCGCCCCGCCTTCGACAGTTTTCCGGTGGCCAGTAGATCCACGCCATGCGTGGATGGACTTTTTCGCCGTGCTTACGATGCTCTCAGGCAGCTGCTCATGAAAGTCTTGCGGGCGTCGCCGGCGAGCTTCCTGGTGGCGGCGTCGGCGTTGCACTTCTTCATGCGTTCCTGCGGCGTGGTGGGGGCTGCCGGAGCGGCTGCGTGCGCGCTCAGGCACGTGCTCTGCGCGGACTTGTAGGCGTCGCCTTTCAGCCCTTTGTTCTTGGCCGAACAGTCGGCCATGCGCTGCTGTTGCGGGGTGGCTGCGTTGGCGGCAAGCGGGAGGCTGAGCAGCAGGGCGGCGGCGAGCAGGAATGATGCTTTCACGGTGGCTCCAGGGCAGGGCGGGTGCGCGGAGCATTCGCCCGTCGCCGCAAAGCCGGCGTGAAGGTGCCTGGAGCAGGTGGAGCACTTCCTTTCGGAAGCGCTCCGACCCCGGTCGATCTCAGCCCACGCGGGTGCCGAAGATGCGGTCGCCGGCATCACCCAGGCCCGGCAGGATGTAGCCCTTGTCGTTGAGCTGCGCGTCGATCGCGGCGGTGTAGATCTCCACGTCCGGGTGGACGGCCTTCACCGCTTCGATGCCCTCCGGTGCGGCAACCAGGAAGATGCCCTTGATCCGGCGGGCACCGGCGCGCTTGAGCATGTCGATGGTGGCGATCAGGGTGCCGCCGGTGGCCAGCATCGGGTCGAGGATCAGCGCATCGCGCTCTTCCAGGCGGCCGGTCAGGCGCTCGAAGTAAGGCACCGGCTGCAGGGTTTCTTCATCGCGCTGCAGGCCGACCACGCTGACGCGGGCGGCCGGGATCAGCGACAGCACGCCGCTGAGCATGCCCAGGCCGGCGCGCAGGATCGGTACCACGGTGATCTTGGCGCCGGCGATGCGCTGCACGGTGACCGGGCCGGACCAGCCCGGCAGGGTGTGCGGCTCGGTTTCCAGGTCGGCGGTGGCCTCGTAGGCCAGCAGCGTGCCAAGTTCGTTGGCCAGTTCGCGGAAATCCTTGGTGCTGAGCGCGGCGTTGCGCATCAGGCCGATCTTGTGCTGCACCAGCGGGTGGCGCACTTCGACGATCTTCATGGGAGGGTCTGGCAGAAGGGGAGAGCCCCATTTTAAGCGGAATGCGCGGTGGTGCCGAGCCGGGTCCGGCAGGCCAGGCTCCACCGGTGTCATGCCCATGCAACCTCGCGGACATACCGTGCTGACCCAATCTTTACACCGTTGGGGATAGCTGTGCAGAAGAAGAACACGTTGGGCCTGGCAATCAGCCTCTCGCTGCTGGTGACGGCCAGCCCGTCGGTGCTGGCAGCCGAAACCGCTGCAGCGGCCGGCAGCGGCGCTGCGGCGACCGATCTGGACCGCATCGAAGTACGTGCGCAGCTGGAATCGCAGGTACGCGCGGTTGACCTCAAGCGCAGCAGTGATGCCATTGAAGACGCCGTGTCTTCCGACGCGCTGGGCCAATACCCGGACAAGAACGTGGCCGAGTCGCTGCAGCGCCTGCCGGGCATCAGCGTGACCCGCGACCAGGGCGAAGGCCGTTTCGTGGTGGTGCGTGGCCTGGACGCCAACCTCAACAGCGTCAGCGTCGACGGCATCGCCATCGGCACCCCGGAAGATTCCAGCCGTGCGGCGCCGCTGGATGTGATTCCGTCCGATTCGACCGAGCGCTTGCGCGTGGTCAAGTCGCCGACCCCGGACATGCCGGGCGACGCCATCGGCGGCGCGATCCTGGTTGAATCGGCCTCGGCCTTCGATCGTGACGGCCGCAGCCTGCGCGGCAAGATCGAAGCCAGCCACCAGCAGCTGTCCGGCGAAACCAGCCCGAAGGCCGCTTTCAACTACAGCGAAGTGTTCAACGACACCTTCGGCGTGGCGCTGGGCGTGAACTACCAGAAGCGCAAGTTCGAATCGGACAACACCGAAGTGGAGTACGACGGCGAAGACGATGCCGCGCCGGGCGATGTCACCGCGATCAACCTGCAGCACCGCAAGTATGAGATCGAGCGCAAGCGCATCGGCGCCAACCTCAACCTGGACTGGCACCCGAACGATGACAGCAAGTACTACCTGCGTGCGCTGTACAGCCAGTTCGATGATGCCGAAACCCGCCAGCGTGTGATCTTCAATTTTGACGACGCGAAAATGGTCAAGACCGCTACCGACCAGTATCGCCTGGATGGCATGCCGAAGGATTCCATCGACAAGCGCATGCGCTACCGCACCAAGGAAGAGAACACCTTCGCGGCCAGCCTGGGTGGCGAGAACAAGCTGACCAACGCGGTGGTAGATTACAAGCTCGGCTTCACCCGTACCGAAGAGCGGGTGAACGATGAAATGGAGGCGCGCTTCAAGCTCAACGGCAAGGCATTCAACGGCACGCTGGACCAGAGCAGCCGCCTGCCGAGTTACAGCTTCGACAATGCGCAGTGGCTGGACAATGCGAACTACGCGTTCGATCGCATCGTGCTCTCGCCCAAGCAGGTGAACGACAAGGAACACAGCGCGCAGGTGAACGTGCGCTTCGACGGCGACAACAGCAGCATCAAGTTCGGCCTGCTGGGGCGCTGGCGCGACCGCGACGTCAACGTCGACGAAAGCGAACTGCGCGTCGGCCCGAAGATTGCCCTGTCCAGCTGGACCACCGGCTCGCCCGATCACCGCCACGGCACCCTGGGTGACGGCATGGATTCGGATGCCATGCGCGCGTACTGGGCGGCCAACGGCGGCCAGTTCAGCGCCCGTCCGCAGGACGTCGGCGCCAATGCGATGACCTCGCTGGAAGAGGACTACACCGCCAGCGAAGACATCTTCGCCAGCTACGCCATGGGCACCTGGGATGTCGGTGCGCTGCGCATCATCGGCGGCGTGCGCGTGGAAAACACCCGCTTCAAGGCCGAGGGTAACCAGGTCGATGTGGCTGCCAACGGGCGCAGCTACACCGTGACCCCGCGCGTGGCCAACAGCAGCTACACCAACGTGCTGCCGGGCCTGCACCTGCGCTACGACGCGGCCGATGACTGGGTGCTGCGTGCCTCGGCCAACAAGACGGTTTCGCGCCCGTCCTTCGGCGATATCTCGCCGCGCGTCGGCTACAGCCGTGGCGACGAGGAAGTGCGCCTGGGCAACCCGGAGCTGGATCCGTACGAGTCGAAGAACATCGATCTGTCGGTGGAGAAGTACCTCGGCAGCACTGGCATCGTCTCGCTCGGTCTGTTCCACAAGTCCATCGACGGTTACATCGTCGAGACGGTACGCACCAACGATCCGGCGTACGGCGGTTTCGACGTGAGCCAGCCGATCAACGGCCGCAAGGCCACGGTGCGTGGTGCGGAGCTGAACTGGCAGCAGCAGCTGGCCTTCCTGCCCGCCGGCCTGGACGGCCTGCTGGTGGGCGCCAGCGGTACCTGGCTGGACACCGAATTCGATGCGGGCATCGAGGATCGCGTCGGTGAGGACTTCACCTTGCCGCGCGCCTCCAAGCACGTGTACAGCGCACACATCGGCTATGAAAAGTACGGGCTCAGCACGCGTCTGGCGGCGGTGTACCGCAGCGAGTACCTGGACACCATCGGCAAGGGCCGTGCGTTCGATATCTACGTGGCACCCAACACCCAGCTCGACTTCTCGCTGGACTACAAGTTCAACGCGAACGTGAGCCTGTACTTCGAAGCGCAGAACCTGCTGGACAAGCCGTTGGAGCTGTACCAGGGCACGCGCTCGCGCACCCTGCAGCTGGAAGAGTACGGCCGCACCTACGCCGTTGGCCTGAAGGTGGCACTGTGATGGTGCGCGGCATGACCCTGGTGGCCGCCTCGCTGGCAGCCGTTCTTGCCGCCGGCTGCACGCCGGCAGCGGACAAGGCGCCGGCAGCGGCTGCAGCGACGGGCGCCGTGGCACCCGTCGAGCGCAAGGTGGCGACCATCGCCGAGGCGTTCCTGACTCCGATGACCCCGGCCGACAACATCGATTCGCCGGCCTCCTGGCAGGCAACGGATGGCAAGACCTGGCTGATCGCCACGGCCAAGGCCACCGACAAGCTGGTGGTCTACGACGGCAGCAATGGCCAGCATCTGCGTGACGTCGGCAGCACCGGCACCGGTCTGGGCCAGTTCGATCGTCCCAATGGCATCGCAGTGACCGATGACCTGCTGTGGATCGTCGAGCGCGACAACCACCGTGTGCAGGTGCTTTCACTGCCGGACTTCGCTCCGTTGGCTACCTTCGGTGCCGACGACCTGCGCAAGCCCTACGGCCTGTGGGTCGACCGCCGAACCGACGGCTACAGCGTCTACGTCACCGACTCCTGGGACAACGGCGAGGACGCACAGGGCAAGGACATCCTGCCGCCGCTGGCGGAGCTGGACAAGCGCGTGCGCCAGTACCACGTGACCCGCGAAGGCTCGAAGATCAATGCAACGCTCACCGCCAGCATCGGAGATACCAGCGAAGCCGGCGCGCTGCGCGTGGTCGAATCGATCTGGGGTGATCCTGCCAATGATCGCCTGCTGATCGCCGAAGAGGACGAAAGCTACGCCAGCGAATTCAAGGTCTACACCCTGGCCGGGCGCTTCACCGGCACTACCTTCGGCCGCGACGTGTTCAAGGCGCAGGCCGAAGGCGTGATGCTGCGCACCTGCGGCAAGGACGGCTGGTGGATCACTACCGAGCAGGGCAAGCAGCGCAGCGTGTTCCATCTGTTCGACCGCCATACGCTGAAGCCGGTGGGCGCGTTCCAGGGCAATACCGTGGCCAACACCGATGGCATCTGGATGATGCAGCAGCCGACGCCGCGGTTCCCGCACGGTGCGTTGTATGCGGTGCACGATGACCAGGGCGTGGTGGCCTTCGACTGGGAGAGCATTGCCAAGCAGTTGGCCCTGCCGCTGGAGTGTGGTTCGTGAGCGCGCGTTCGATGCGCTTGCTTGCGATCGGCTTGTTGTTGGCATTGCCATCGCTGGCGATGGCGGCGGCCGAGCCCAACACCCAGGTGCCGTCGGGCAGCCGTTACTACGCAGCCGCATCGGTGCCGGACCGCATCGTCGCCTCTCCGTCGGTCGACCCCAGCCACGGTTTCGCGGTGGCCTGGCGCACCGATGGCAGCGTGCAGTCGCCGCTGCTGGAAATCGCACTGGCCGACGATTCGCCGGCCATCGAGGGCATCCGTCAGGTGCGCGCGAAGACCCAGGTGCTGCAGACCGAGAACGGCCTGTCGCATCATCATCGCGCCGATATCGATGGCCTGCAGCCGGACACCCTGTATGTCTACCGCGTACAGGGCAATGGCAGCTGGAGCGCGTGGAACCAGCTGCGCACCCTGGCCGCTGCCGACCAGCCGCTGACCCTGCTGTACTTCGGTGATACGCAGAACAAGAACGTCAGCCACGTCAGCCGCGTGGTGCGGGCCGCACAGAAGGCCGCACCGGATGCGCGGATCAGCCTGTTCGCCGGTGATCTGGTCAGTGGTGGCGACAACATGGACGACAGCGAATGGGGCGAATGGTTCGCCGCCACCAGCTGGCTGGCGCAGGAGACGCTGGTGGCGCCGGCGATCGGCAACCACGAGTATTTCGAGGAATTCGAGGACACCCCGCAGGAGCGCCGCGTACTGGGCCGTCATTGGCCGGTGACCTTCGCCCTGCCGGGCAACGGTGCCAATGCGGCGGCCGGTACCAGCTACTGGTTCGATGCGCAGGGTGTGCGCGTGGCCGTGGTCGACGGCACATCAGCGCTGGATCTGGGAACCGCCAAGGCGCAGGCGCAGTGGCTGGACAAGGTGCTGGCCGGCAACCGGCAGCCATGGACCATCGTGCTGCTGCACCAGCCGTTCTATTCACCGCGCGAAGGCCGCGAAAATGCAGCCCTGCGCAAGGTGCTGCTGCCGGTGGTGCGACGCCACAAGGTAGATCTGGTGCTGCAGGGGCATGACCACACTTACGGCCGTCGCGGTGAAGGGCAGGCGGCAACGCCGCAGTACGTGGTGACCGTGGCAGGGCCGAAGCAGTACCGGCTGTCGGACGAAGCACGAAGGACGATGGAACCTGTGGGCGAAGACACCCAGCTGTTCCAGGTGTTGCGTGTCGATCCGCAGCAGCTGCGTTACGAGGCGCGCACGGTCACCGGACGCCTGTACGACGCCTTCGAGCTGAAGCGAGATGGCAGTGGCAGCAAGCAACGGGTGGAATTGCAGGAAGGGCGGATTGCCCCGCGTGACTGCGCACGTGCGCAGACCGCCAAGGGCCGCACCGACCGCTGCTGGGAGTGAGGACAGACCGATGAGCACGCGCTCGCGCATCGTTCCGATAGCCGCCATTGCCGTTGCCCTGTTGCTGATGGGCAGCGCGGTGGCTGCTGCGGATTCGGTCCTGCACCCGTTCCTGACCGCACTGCTGAAGCAGGCGCCGCTGGAAAGAAAGACGGGCGGGTAATCAGGGAAGGCATGAAGTAGATCCACACCATGCGTGGATTGAACCTTCCCGTACACCATCCACGCATGGCGTGGATCTACTGCATCGCGTCCAGGAACCGTTCCGCTTCGTCCGTGCCGCCCAGCACCGCAGCGACAGCGCGCAGCGCCGCTTCGCGATGTTCGGGACGGATGCCGCCATCATCGTCATCGCTGTACAGATCCTCATCGGCCTCGAGGTAAACGCTGCCGGCCGCCGCCAGTGCGGCCATCAAGGTCGGTACGTCGGCGACGAACTCGTCGGTGTCCCAGTGGCCCGCGCCATGACGGGCGAACAACACGCGGCCATCGTTGATGTCGAGGATGAGGGGATCGGCGCCGCGGTCGGCGATCACCAGCCAGTGCGCCGGCCAGCCGCCGATCGGTTCGCCATCGATGCCGTTCCAGCGGTAGCCGGCCTGATAGGCCCACAGGCGATGCAGCGGCGGCAGCCACACCTCCAGCCCCGGAACGGTGATGCCGCTGGGGCCTTTGGCAGGATTGAACACCTCACCGAACGGGCCGACGCGTGCATAGAACGCTGCCAGAGCGCTGGGCAGCGGGAACGGCCCCTGCCACGCGTCGGCGGATTGCGCTTGCAGGGTGCCGAAGCGGGCAAACGTGGCGCGAAGATCATCCATGACGAGGGCAGGGCGGAGGCGGAAGAGCACGCAGCCTAGCAGAGCCGGTCGCACGCATCGCCTTCACCGTCACTGGCTATCATGGCTGCCCAGCAACAGAGAGGCAGTGCACGTGTCGGTAGCGTTGGTATGGTTCCGTCGGGACCTGCGGTTGCAGGACAATCCGGCGCTGCAGGCAGCGCTGGACGCGGGCCACGATGTGGTGCCGGTCTACATCCACGCCCCGCACGAAGAGGGCGACTGGGCGCCGGGCGCCGCGTCGAACGCGTGGCGCAACCGCTCGCTGGCGGCGCTGGATGCCGACCTGCGTGCACGCGGCTCCTCGCTGGTGCTGCGTGCCGGCGACAGCCTGCCGACCCTGCAGGCGCTGATTGATCAGACCGGCGCCGAGGCGGTGTACTGGAACCGCAAGTACGAACCGGCGACGCAACCGCGCGATGCCGCCGTCAAACGCACGCTGCGCGAGCAGGGCATCGACGCGCAGAGCTGCAACGGCAGCCTGCTGTTCGAGCCCTGGGAAATCGCTACCCAGCAAGGGCAGCCCTACAAGGTATTCACTCCGTACTGGCGCAACGTGCTCAGTCATTGGCGATTGCCTGCCCTGCTGGAAGCACCGCGCTTGTTTACCGCACACACGGTTGAAGGCCTGGCCCTGGACGCGTTGCAGCTGGCGCCGTCATTGCAGTGGGATTCCGGCTTCTGGGAGCACTGGCAGCCGGGCGAGGCCGGCGCGCTTGAGGCGCTGTCCGTATTCGAAGATGGTGCGCTGCGCGGCTATCGCGAGCAGCGCGATCTGCCGGACCGGGTAGGTACTTCGCGACTGTCGCCGCACCTGCATTTCGGCGAAATCGCCCCGTGGCGCATCGCACACGCGCTGGAGGGCCTGCGTAGCGCTGGCACCGATGCCGACATCGACGGCTACCTGCGTCAGCTGGGCTGGCGTGATTTCGCCTACCACCTGCTGCACCATTTCCCGAAAACGCCCACGGACAACCTCAATCCACGCTTCGATCGCTTTCCGTGGGCCAACCCCAGTGCCGCCCAGCTGCAGGACTGGCAGCGCGGCAACACCGGTGTGCCCATCGTCGATGCTGGCCTGCGCGAGCTCTGGCATACCGGCTACATGCACAACCGGGTGCGGATGATCGTCGCCAGCTACCTGTGCAAGCACCTGCGTGCGCATTGGCTGCACGGCGCGCACTGGTTCTGGGACACGCTGGTGGATGCGGACCTGGCCAACAACACGATGGGGTGGCAGTGGGTGGCCGGCACTGGCGCCGATGCGGCTCCCTATTTCCGGGTATTCAATCCCGTTACCCAGGCCGAGAAGTTCGATCCACAAGCGAGTTACATCAGTCGTTGGGTGCCGGAGCTGGCGGCGCTGCCGGTGAAGGCGCGGTTCGCTCCCTGGCAGCATCCGCAGCTGTTGGCCGAACGTGCGCCCGGGTATCCGCGCACGCCGCTGGTGGACCTGGCGGCAGGCCGGGATGCGGCACTGGCCGCCTACCGTCAGTCGGCGGCGGGGTAAAGCGCTGGCTGAGCGGTCCAGACAGCTAGCTGAACACGTCCCTGTCGACCGCTGCGATCATCATGCCGACATCGCGTCCGGCTGTTTATCCTCGTTGCCGCCCGCAAGCCGCCGGCCCGACCGGAAACCAAGGAGAACACCATGATCCGCAATACCACCCGCAACGTCGCACTGGCCCTGATGAGTGCGGCCGTCCTGTCGGCCTGCGCCACCGGCGGCTCCTATGTGCAGAGTGATCCGTACGGCAACCCGACCGAGCAGCAGAACCGCACCGGCCGCAACGCCCTGATCGGTACCGCCATTGGTGTGGCCGCGGGCCTGCTGACCGGCGACAGCGCCACCGAGCGTCGCCAGCACGCGCTGATCGGCGCGGGTATCGGTGCACTCAGCGGCGCCGCCGTGGGTCAGTACCAGGATCGCCAGGAGCGCGCGCTGCGCGAGCGCACCGCCAACACCGGCATCGATGTGCAGCGTCAGGGCGACAACATCACGCTGAACCTGCCGGACGGCATCACCTTCGACTTCGGCAAGTCGGCACTGAAGCCGCAGTTCTACGGCTCGCTCAATGGCGTTGCCGGCACCCTGCGCGACTACAACCAGACCATGATCGAAGTGGTCGGCCACACCGACAGCATCGGCAGCGACGCGGTCAACAACCGCCTCTCCAAGGAGCGCGCTGATTCGGTGGCGCAGTACCTGATCGGCCAGGGCGTGCAGAGCGTGCGCATCGAGACCCTGGGCGCTGGCAAGTCCTATCCGATTGCCGACAACAGCACCGATGCCGGCCGTGCCAAGAACCGCCGCGTCGAGATCCGTGTGATTCCTCTGAAGCAATAACGCGCAGCGTTATTGCTGTTCCGGCGCAGCCGGAACGAAAATGCCGCCCTTGCAGGCGGCATTTTTGTGGGTGCCGGGCTTGCCCGGCACGCCGATAGCGCATGTGGAGAGCCGTGCCGACCAAGGTCGGCATCTACCAGGATGGGCGCGGGTATTGTTGTGGATTACGCCGCCGACGCAGCCACCTTCTCCAGGATCCGCTTGCCGCTGCTCGCCAGCGCCGCCTCTTCCTGTTCCTGCTGCTGCCGCGCCAGCTTCGCACCGGGGCACTGCGCCAGCATGTAGTTGGCGTCGAAGTTGAGCTTCTCGACCAGGAAATCGACGAACGCGCGCACCTTCGGCGAGACCAGGCGGCCGCCGGCGAACACCGCATTGAAATCCACTTCCGGCCCGGTCCAGCCGGCCAGCACGCGGCGCACCATGCCCGACTCGACGAACGGCTTGGCCATCACGTCGCCGGTCAGCAGCAGGCCTTCGCCGCACACCAGCGCGCCATTCAGCGCCGACATGTCGTTGGCCGTCATCAGCGGTGTCACCGGGAAGTCGCGCAGTTCGCCACCGTTCTCGCCCAGTTGCCAGGTAAAGCGTGGCGAATTGCCGGTGTGGTACGGCTTGCGCATGGCCAGGATGCGGTGGAACTGCAGTTCTTCCGGATGCAGCGGCTCGCCGTAGCGCTCGATGTAGGCGGGGCTGGCGAACACCTGCGTGCGCAGGCTGCCAAGCTTGCGCGCCACCAGGTTGGAATCGGGCAGGGCACCCACGCGCAGGGCGAGATCGGCCTCGCCGGCGATCAGGTCCAGCTTCTCGTTGCCCATGTGCATGTCCAGACGGATCTCCGGGTACTGCGCATGGAACTGGCCCAGCAGCGGTGCGATCCAGGTGATGCCGATCGAATAGGGCACGGTGAAGCGCAGCCAGCCGCGTGGGCCCGACTGCAGCTGGCTGACCGCGCTTTCGGCTTCTTCAAGCTCGCGCGCGATGCGCTGGCAATGCTCGTGATAGATCGAGCCGGCCTCGGTGAGGCCGAGGCGGCGCGTGGTCCGGTGCAGCAGGCGCGCACCCAAGCGCGTTTCCAGTTCCTGCACCTTGCGGCTGACCGTGGTCTTGGGCAGGCCGAGCGATTTGGCAGCCGCGATGAAGCTGCCTTGCTCGACCACTTTGACGAAGATCAGCGTCTCGTTGAGATCGTGGGACATGGTCAGGAATCCTGGACGTCGGGGATGGGGCAATCGTGACAGAACGATTGGACCGGGGACGGGATGATTATTCCCCTTAATCAGGACTAATCAAGTAGGGGTTTGAGGTCTATCGTGGCGCCATTCGCTAATTGGAGCCCGTCCGCCATGAGCCTGCGCAACATTCTTGCCCGCTTCCGGATCGCCGGCCAGAACGCCCTGGACCTGGCGATGACCGTCGAATCCCGTCCTAGTTCCTTGGTACACAAGGACTTTCGTGAGTTTACCGCACCCATGCGTCAGCAGCGTGGCGGTGCCTTGCGCCTTGCCTCGCACAAGGGTGACCGACTGCGTCGAATCGGGACTATCCCGGATTTGGGAGGAAATGTCCCGTGAATGGGATTCTGACCCCCGAAGTCCTGGTTCTCGGCGGCACCGGTGCCGTCGGCCAGGGTGTAGTCGGCGCATTGCTGGAGGCCGGCAGCCCCGTGCTGGTGGTCGGCCGCGATCCGCGCCGCCTGGCGGCATTGCATGAGCAGTTTGCCGATGAGCCGGGCCTGCAGACGATGCTGGGCTCGCTGAGTGACGACAGCTCGGCGCGTACGTTGGCCGAACGCGTGGCGCAGCGTCCGCGTCCGCTTGCGGCAGTGATCGCGGCAATGGGTGGTCCGTACAACCGCGGTCGTGTGGTCGAGCGCGGCGGTGACGCACTGGCGGCGGCATTGCAGGCTGACCTGATGCCGCATGTGCACGCGGTGCGTCATCTGTTGCCGCTGCTGCAGGACAACGTGCACGCCCGTCGCTACGTGATGATCGGCAGCCCGGCCGGGCTCAAGCCCTGGGCCGGTTATGGCGAGACATCGATCACCACGGCCGCGCTGCGCATGTACGCGCAGGTGGTGCACCAGGAAGCGCAGGCCGTGGGCGTTCGCGCGCAGATGCTGGAAGTGTGCAGCCCGGTATGCACCCCGGCCAACGCCGCCAACGCCTGCATCGAATGGCCCAGTTCGCTGCTTGTCGGTCGCCGCGTGGTGTCCCTGCTCGACGGTTGCCGCGACAACCGCGCGATCGTCCGTTGCGACAGCAGTGATGCCGAACTGCCGCGCGGCCTGCTGCACCTGGAAATACCGCCGCTGTGGCGCGACACCGCAGGCGTTGCTTGACCTCAGCCTTGGTTGAGGTCGCAGGGTACGCCGCCGAAAGTTGATAGCAATTCTCAAATAGCTGTACCACCCCTCCGTACGGATGCATGCCATGACTTCCCCCAACACCACTCCACATCGTTTCCGTCATCGCCTGGCGATGGCTGGCGTGTCGATCCTCGCTGCCGCCGTTCTGGCTGCCTGCAGCGGTGGCCATGCCGAAGAAGCCGGCGCACCGCCCCCGCCGCAGGTCAGCGCTGCCCCCGTGCTGCTCAAGCAGATCAGCCAGTGGGACGAATTCAGCGGCCGTGTCGAGGCTGTACAGAGCGTCGAACTGCGCCCGCGCGTGTCCGGCTACATCGACAAGGTCAACTACGTTGAAGGCGAAGAAGTGAAGAAGGGCGCTGTCCTGTTCACCATCGATGCCCGCAGCTACCAGGCCGAGTACGACCGCGCCAACGCCGAACTGGCCCGTGCACGCACCCAGGCGGTGCTGGCCCGCAGCGAGTCCGAGCGTGCCAAGCGCCTGGCCGAGCAGCAGGCGATCTCCACCGAAACGGCCGAACAGCGTCGCGCGGCCGCCGACCAGTCCGGTGCGGCAGTGCAGGCGGCGCAGGCCGCGCTGGATGCAGCCCGCCTCAACCTCGAGTTCACCAAGGTGCGTGCGCCGATCGACGGCCGTGCCGGTCGCGCGATGGTCACCGCCGGCAACCTGGTCACCGCCGGCGACAGTGCCAGCGTGCTGACCACGCTGGTCTCGCTGGATACGGTGTTTGTCTATTTCGATGCCGACGAAAGCACCTTCCTGCGGTACGCGCAGATGGCACGCAAGGGCGAGCGCCCGAGCGAGCGCGACAGCGAGCTGCCGGTGAAGGTCGGCCTGTCCGGTGAAGAAGGCTACCCGCACACGGGCAAGGTCGACTTCCTCGACAACCAGGTGACCCGCAGCACCGGCACCATCCGCGTCCGCGCGCTGCTGGACAACGCCGACCGCCAGTTCACCCCGGGCCTGTTCGCCCGCGTGCAGCTGCTCGGCAGTGGCCAGTTCCAGGCCATGCTGATCGACGACAAGGCCGTGCTGACCGACCAGGACCGCAAGTACGTCTACGTGGTCGACAAGGATGGCAAGGCCCAGCGCCGCGACATCCAGCTTGGCCGCACCGCCGAAGGCCTGCGCATCGTCGAGCAGGGTCTGGCCGCCGGTGACAAGGTGATCATCGATGGCGTGCAGAAGGTCTTCATGCCCGGTATGCCGGTGCAGGCGAAGGCGGTGGCGATGCAGCCCACCGCTGCGCCGGCGCCGGGTCGCGATGCAACTGCCGCACTGAACCACTGATCCGCCGTCTCCTGATTCGCGTACCCGCTTAGCTGCCGGTGCCAGCGGCAGCCGTCACTGCCTTCACCAGATTGGTGAGGGGCAGGGCGGCTGTTGCCCGCCGACGGCCTTTTCCAGGAATTCTTCCATGGACTTTTCCCGTTTCTTCATCGACAGGCCGATCTTCGCGGCGGTGCTGTCGATCGTGATCTTCGCCGCCGGCCTGATCTCGATCCCGATGCTGCCCATCGGCGAGTACCCCGAAGTGGTGCCGCCGTCGGTCGTGGTGCGTACCGTGTATCCGGGCGCCAACCCCAAGGTGATCGCCGAAACCGTGGCCACCCCGCTGGAGGAGGCCATCAACGGCGTTGAGGGCATGATCTACCTCAAGTCGGTGGCCGGCTCTGACGGCGTGCTGCAGATGACCATCACCTTCCGCCCGGGCACCGACCCGGACGAAGCGGCGGTGAAGGTGCAGAACCGTGTCGCCCAGGCCCAGGCACGACTGCCCGAGGACGTACGCCGGCAAGGCGTGACCACCCAGAAGCAGTCGCCCACCTTCCTGATGGTGGTGCACCTGACCTCGCCCAACGGCAAGTACGACACCCTGTACCTGCGCAACTACGCCCGCCTGCACGTCAAGGACGCGCTGGCACGTATCCAGGGCGTGGGCGACGCGCAGATCTTCGGTGGTGGTGACTACGCCATGCGCGCTTGGCTGGACCCGGACAAGGTTGCCTCGCGCGGCCTGACCGCCAGCGACGTGGTGCGCGCCATGCGCGAGCAGAACGTGCAGGTCTCGGCCGGCCAGCTCGGCGCCGAGCCGATGCCCAACAGCCAGTTCCTGACCCTGATCAACGCCCAGGGCCGCCTGCGCAGCGAGCAGGAGTTCGGCGACATCGTGCTCAAGAGCGGCGTAGACGGTGAAGTGGTGCGGTTGTCGGACGTGGCCCGGGTTGAACTGGGTGCCGGCGATTACACGCTGCGCTCGCAGCTGGATGGTAAGAACGCGGTAGGTATCGGTATCTTCCAGGCCCCCGGCGCCAACGCGCTGGAGATCCGCGATGCGGTGATGGCCAGCATGGACGAGATGCAGAAGACCATGCCGGCCGACGTGAAGTACGAGGCGGTGTATGACACCACCATCTTCGTGCGCGACTCGATCAAGGCGGTGGTCTCGACCCTGCTGGAAGCCATCGCGCTGGTGGTGCTGGTGGTGATCCTGTTCCTGCAGACCTGGCGTGCCTCGATCATCCCGCTCATCGCGGTGCCGGTGTCGATCGTTGGTACGTTCGGCGCGCTGTACCTGCTGGGCTTCTCGATCAACACGCTGAGCCTGTTCGGCCTGGTGCTGGCGATCGGCATCGTGGTCGATGACGCGATCGTGGTGGTGGAAAACGTTGAACGCAACATCGAAGAAGGCCTGACCCCGCTGGCCGCTGCGCATCAGGCGATGCGCGAAGTGTCCGGGCCGATCATCGCCATCGCGCTGGTGCTGTGTGCGGTGTTCGTGCCGATGGCGTTCCTGTCGGGCGTCACCGGTCAGTTCTACAAGCAGTTCGCGGTCACCATCGCCATTTCCACGGTGATCTCGGCGATCAACTCGCTGACCCTGTCGCCGGCCCTGGCTGCCCGCCTGCTGAAGCCGCATGGCGCGCCGAAGGATGCCCCGACCCGCATCATCGACCGTCTGTTCGGCTGGGTGTTCCGCCCGTTCAACCGCTTCTTCAAGTCCAGCTCGGAAAAGTACGAGCGTGGCGTGTCGAAGATCCTCGGTCGTCGTGGCGCGGTGTTCGTGGTGTACGCGGTGCTGCTGGTCGGTACCGGCTTCATCTTCAAGCTGGTGCCGCCGGGCTTCATTCCGACCCAGGACAAGCTGTACCTGATCGCGGGTGTGAAGCTGCCGGAGGGTTCGTCGATCGCGCGTACCGATGAAATGCTGCGCAAGGTCGCCAAGATCGCCCAGGAAACCGACGGTGTGGCCCACACCATCTCGTTCCCGGGCCTGAATGCCCTGCAGTTCACCAACACCCCCAACACCGGTGTCGCGTTCATTCCGCTCAAGCCGTTCAGCGAGCGCCATGGCCGCACCGCCGCGCAGATCAATGCGGAGATCAACCAGAAGATCGCAGGCCTGCAGGAAGGGTTCGCCTTCGCCATGATGCCGCCGCCGATCCTTGGCCTCGGTAACGGCAACGGCTACCAGATGTTCATCCAGGACCGTGGCAACCTCGGCTATGGCGCGTTGCAGAACGCGGTGCAGTCGATGCAGGGTGCGGTTGCGCAGACCCCGGGCATGGCCTTCCCGATCACCAGCTACCAGGCCAACGTGCCGCAGCTGGATGCCGAGGTGGATCGTGTCAAGGCGAAAGCCCAGGGCGTACAGCTGACCGAGTTGTTCGACACGCTGCAGACCTACCTGGGCTCGGCCTACGTCAACGACTTCAACCAGTTCGGCCGTACCTGGCAGGTGATCGCACAGGCCGATGGCCAGTTCCGTGACAGCGTCGAGGACATCGGCAAGCTGCGGACCCGCAACGATCGTGGCGAGATGGTGCCGATCGGCTCGATGGTCACCGTCAAGGAAACCTACGGTCCGGACCCGGTGCTGCGCTTCAACGGTTACCCGGCCGCTGACCTGGCCGGTGAAGCCGACCCGCGTGTGCTGTCCTCGGCCGAAGCGATGAACAACCTCACCGCCATCGCCGCCAAGGTGCTGCCGGTCGGCATGGCTACCGAATGGACCGACCTGAGCTACCAGCAGGCGACCCAGGGCAAGGCTGCCTTCATCGTGTTCCCGGTGGCGATCATGCTGGCGTTCCTGGTGCTGGCCGCGCTGTACGAAAGCTGGTCGCTGCCGCTGGCGGTGATCCTGATCGTGCCGATGACCCTGCTGTCCGCGCTGTTCGGCGTGTGGATGACCGGCGGCGACAACAACGTGTTCGTGCAGGTCGGCCTGGTGGTGCTGATGGGCCTGGCGTGCAAGAACGCGATCCTGATCGTCGAGTTCGCCAGAGAGCTGGAGATGGGCGGCAAGGGCATCGTCGAAGCGGCACTGGAAGCCTGCCGCCTGCGTCTGCGCCCGATTGTGATGACCTCCATCGCCTTCATCGCCGGCACCGTGCCGCTGGTGCTGTCGCATGGTGCTGGCGCCGAAGTGCGCTCGGTGACCGGTATCACCGTGTTCGCCGGCATGCTGGGCGTGACCCTGTTCGGCCTGTTCCTGACCCCGGTGTTCTACGTGGCACTGCGCAAGTTCGTCACCCGCAACGGTGGTGGCCAGCTGGTGCAGCACGGCGAGCCGACCATCCACCACTGACATGGAAAACAGCGGCGCCGGCAACCACCGGCGCCCGCTTCCCCCTACCAAGGCAATGAATCCATGAACACCCATCAGAACAAGATCGCGCTGGTCACCGGCGCAACCCGCGGCATCGGCCTGGAAACCGTGCGCCAGCTGGCGCAGGCCGGCGTGCATACGCTGCTGGCCGGGCGCAAGCGCGAGACCGCTGTCGAACTGGCACTGAAGCTGCAGGCCGAGGGCCTGCCGGTGGAGGCACTGCAGCTGGACGTCAACGATGGCGCCAGCATCGCCGAGGCGGTCGAGCAGGTGCGCCAGCGCCATGGCCGTCTGGACATCCTGGTCAACAACGCCGGCATCATGATCGAGAACCCGGCACAGCTGCCGTCGGAGCAGTCGCTGGACACCTGGCGTCGCACCTTCGACACCAACGTGTACGCGCTGGTGGCAGTGACCCAGGCCTTCCTGCCGCTGATCAAGCAGGCCAAGTCGGGCCGCATCGTCAACGTCTCCAGCATGCTGGGCTCGCAGACGCTGCATGCCGATCCGACCTCGGGCATCTACGATTTCAAGATCCCGGCCTACAACGCGTCCAAGGCCGCGGTGAACAGCTGGACCCTGGCCCTGGCCCATGAGCTGCGCAGCACGCCGATCAAGGTCAACACCGTGCACCCCGGCTACGTGAAAACCGATATGAACGGTGGCAACGGCGAGATCGAAATCGCCGAGGGCGCACGCTCCAGCGTGCAGATGTCGCTGATCGGCGAGTCTGGCGCCAGCGGCAGCTTCACCTACCTGGGCGAGGTGCTGCCATGGTGATCCGCACCCTGGCGATGGCCGTCTCCAGCCTGGTGCTGGCGGGCTGTGTCAGCGTCGGCCCCAATTACAAAGCACCGGTGCAGGAGCCTGTCGTCCTGCAGGGCGCGCAGCAGCCGGTCTTCAGCACCACCTCGCCGGTGGCCAGCTGGTGGGCGCAGTTCGATGACCCGGTGCTTGAAGAACTGGTCCATGGCGCGCTGTCGGACAACCTGGACCTGCGCGTGGCTGTCGCCCGTGTCAGCCAGGCCCGTGCAGTGTTCGTCGAGAGCCGCTTCGACCAGGCGCCACACGTTACCGCTGGCGGCAGCTACGATCGCCGCAAGCAACCCGATCCGCAGCTGGGTGGGCAGCGGGTGTTCAGTGAAAGCTACCAGCTCGGCTTCGATGCGGGCTGGGAGCTGGATCTGTTCGGCCGCAAGCGCCGTGCTGCAGAGGCCGCGCGTGCCGACCTGGACGCAGAGCAGGCCAACCTCGCCGACGCGCAGGTGCTGATCGCTGCCGAAGTGGCACGCAACTACTTCGAGTTGCGTGGCACCCAGAAGCGCATCGCGGTGGCCCAGCGCACCCTGGTCAACCTGCGCGATACGCAGCGGCTGACCGAGGCTCGCTGGGAACTGGGTGCCGGCAGCGAGCTGGACGTGCAGAGCAGCCGCGCACGGTTGAAGGCCATCGAGGCCGACATCCCGCTGCTGGAAGTGGCCGAGACGCAGTCGCGCAACCGGCTTGCCGTGCTGCTTGGGCAGCGCCCGGAAGTGCTGACCGCCATGCTGGCACCGCACGAAGTGCCGGCGTTTGCCAAGGCATTGCCGCTGGGTGATACCCGCGAACTGCTGCGTCAGCGTGCCGACGTGCGGGTCGCCGAACGTCGCCTGGCTGCCGCCACCGCGCGTGTCGGCGTTGCCACCGCGGATCTGTTCCCGCGGCTGTCGTTGTCCGGTTTCGTCGGCTTCCTCGGTGGCGATGCCAGTGGCCTGGTCAACGGCAACAACAAGGCCTGGTCGCTGACTCCGTCGCTGAGCTGGGCGGCATTCGACTTCGGTACGGTCAAGGCACGCCTGCGTGCCAGCAAGGCCGAGGCCGAGGGCGTAGCCGCGCAGTACGAACAGGCGGTGCTGCTGGCGCTGGAAGACACCGAAAACGCGTTGACCCGCTACTCCAAGCAGCAGGCGCGGCTGGCCATCGTGGTCGAGCAGGCGCAGGCGGCGCGACGTGCCGAATCGCTGGCGCAGATCCGCTACCGCGAGGGCTCGGAAGACTTCCTGACCCTGCTTGACGCGCAGCGCACGCAGCTGGTGGCCGATGATGCACTGGCGGCCGCCGAATCGGAGGTCAACGTCAGCGTGGTGGGCGTGTACAAGGCACTGGGTGGCTGGGGACAGTCACCGCAGGCGCCGAGCGTGGCCCAGGCGCGCTGATCGACAGGGGACGGGAGCATCTGCTTCCGTCCCCTTCTTTCCGCTAGGGCCAGACGTTGGCCGGCACATCGTGGTCGCGCATGCGCACGATGCAGAAACGATGACCGGTGGGCGCTTCCATCACCCACCAGCGTTTGACGAAACCGACCCGGCGCGCACCGAGTTTTTCCAGCCTTTCGGCTTCGGCGTCGATGTCATCGCTCTCGATATCCAGATGCACCCGTGACGGGTGATCGACCCGCTGCACCTCTACGTTCAAGCCTGCCGGCGCACCTGTCAGGTCGGCGTACTCTGCGTCGCCTTCGGCACGGGCGGGCTCGGCCTGCAGGCCGAGCGCTGCGGCCCAGAAGCGGGCGCTGTCTGCGGCAGGCGTGTCCTGGCAATCGATGATGAATCCGGCCAGTCGGCTGCGGTGGGTCATGTGCCGTCTCCGCTCAATGAGGGTGCCGGCAGGGTAGCGCGTGCGCGGCCGCGCGCGTTCTCGCCGCCATGACGTTTCTGACTCTGCCGGAACTGCGGCCCACCGTGTAACTAGTGGGAAAGCCAAGGGAGGACGGGACATGAGCGAACAGAAGCAATCGGCCCAACGGACGCTGCTGGGCGATCCCGGCCTGCCGGGGGCCGGCCTGTCGGTGGCCGTGGTGATGCTGCTGGTGTTGGCGGCGATGGCTGCGGTGATCGGCTTCCTGCGCCTGCCCGATTCAATGCTGGGTATTGGCCTTGTCGGCATTGCGGTGTTCCTGGCCGTCGGTGCACGCATCTGCCAAGCGCGCGACCAGCACCAGGCGCTGTACCGCCTGCTGGGTAAGCGACCCCCGCCGTAGCGAGGGTCGCTGCAGTGCTCAGTGCTTCGGCCAGTCCAGTTCAACGACCAGCGGGAAGTGGTCGGAGGGCAGCACGCCATTGATGCGGCGGTCATCGGTGAGGAAGCTGCGCGCGTGGAAGCCGCGTACCAGCACCCAGTCCAGCTGCGAAGTCGCCGTGCCGGTGAAGTCGTGGAAGGTCAGGCGCGGACCCTGCGGCGACGTGACTTGGCGACGGGTGTCCTGCAGCACCCGGGTGAAGGCCTGGTAGGTGCCGCCGCCCGGTTCGCTGTTGAAATCGCCTGTCAGCACCACCGGCAGATCGGAAGGCAGCGCGGCCACGCGCGTGGCGATCAGTTCGGCGCCCTTGATCCGCCGCGGTTCGTCCTCGTCGCGGTAGGGCAGGTGGGTGTTCATGAAGTAGAAGCGGTGGCCGTCATCCAGGCGACGGAACACTGCCCAGGTGACCATGCGCGGGAACAGGTTGCCCCAGCTGATGCTGCCTGCGACCTCGGGGGTATCGGACAGCCAGAAGTTGCCGGATTCTTCCACCGCCAGCACCTTGCTGTCGTAGAACACGCCCATGTGTTCGTCGCCACTGCCACCGCGCCGGCCTTCGCCGAACCAGCGATAGTCGGGCAGGTGCTCGGCCAGGTAGTTGGCCTGCTCCAGCACCAGTTCCTGGGTGCCGATCACGGCCGGGTGCGCCTGCTGGATCACCTTGACCATCGCTTCGCGGCGATCTTGCCAGCGCTTGCCAGGGTCGGTGTCGGCAGGGGTGCGTACGTTGAAGGACATCACCTTCAACGGCGCGGGCGAGGCTGCCCAGGTAACGGCGGGCAGTGCAAAAGCCAGGAGTGCGCAGAGCGCGGACGTGCGGAAGCGAGACAACATCGTGGAATCCCTCCATTCCATGAAAGCGGTTTCATGGAGGATGCCACGGAAGGCAAGGGCAGCGGTATGCCGGGACAGGCGGCTGCAAGGGCCGGGCGGACGGCGTGCGACCGCCCGGCGGATGCCGCTGGGCGATCAGGGGTCGTACATCATCCCGTTCTCGTCGCGGTTGTAGTGGTCGCTGGCCACGCGGGTGCCATCGTCATAGACCACGTACAGCGTGCAACGCTGGTGGATGCCGAAGCCGGCACGGAAGGGTACGCACTCTTCCTGCAGGCCGACCTCTTCGGCGGCAGTTGCCGGCGCTGAAGGCAACAGCGCGGCAAGTGCCACGACTGCAGCGAAGGAAAAAGCGGTCATTCGATTGTGCAACGTCATTGATCACACTCCTTGTAGTCGTAGTCGGTGTCAATCCAGATCAGTCCGCCGGGAGGTACCACTGACCGTTCTGGTCAATCCAGTACACCCAGGTATAGGGATTTCCGTTTTCGTCGACGTCGTGGATTTCGCAACGCTGGTGATAGTGGGGGCCCATTTTCACTGGTACGCAGATGGCGCCGCCCGAGGGGTCTGCGTGAGCGTCCCCCATCGTCGCCATGCTGCCCACGACCAACATCAATGCGGCCATCGAGGCCAGTTGCAGTTTCATCAGCATCATCCTTGCTTCTGCAATCGCGCACATGCGCCTGGCCTGTTTAGCATGCGACCGCAGCAGCCGGAAGTGTCGCGCCTCGTTCAGTCCCCGATCTCGCCGCGCCGGCCGGCGGCCCGCACTGCCTGTGCGGTGGTCGCCACGCCGAGCCGCTGGCGTGCTCTGCGCAGGTGGTTTTCCACGGTGCGCGCGGACAGACCAAGGGTGGCGGCGATATCAGCCTGGCGACGACCAGCGGCAACCCAACGCAGGACCTCACGCTCGCGGGCGCTGAGTGCGCCGGCAGGCACAACCGCTGGGGCGACAGAGAGCCGATGCGCCGCACGGAAGGCGGCGGTGCCGATCAGCTCCAGCAGCAACCGTGTCGATGGGGATGCGTCGATCGTGCGCCCGCCCCAGCTGACCGCCCCTTCCAACCCCGTCGCACCGAACACGGGCACCTGCAGGCCGTGCAGCCCTTCGCCGCGCGGTTGCCGCACGACCTGGTAGCGTTCGCCGCGTACGCCCTGCTGCTTGCTCCAGAAGAACGGCGCATCGCTGTCCAGCACATGGCGATTGACCGGGCACGCATGCAGGTAATGCGCCACGTCAGTACTGGGGCCCTCACCGAACCAATCGCCATCGATCCAGTACAGACGCTGCGCGCCGCGCTCCAGATCCGTTCCGGTGGCGAACATCAGCGTCCGGTCATAGCCCAGCGGCGCGCCGATGCCGCGCAGCAACGCGCCGATGGCTGCAAGCGAACGTGCACGCTCCAGCACAAGCAATGACTGCACGGCGCTGTCCATGTCGGTCAGCGCGTGGCCAGCGCATCCAGCAGGGTGCGTGCGGCCAGCTTGCCCAACGCATTGCCGGCCAACGGGCTGTCGCCGGTCAGCAGCAGGCGGTCCTGCATCACGCTGCCATCGATGCCCTCGTTGACGATCTGCACGCCCTGCTGCGCCAGACGCTCACCGAAGAACCACGGCAGCTGGCCAGGCATGTAGCCGATATCCGGTGTCTGTCGGTCCATCGCATCGGGGAACGCGCAGATCCGATGGCCGCGGAACAAAGAACCGCCATCGGCTTCATCCACGCCGGCCGCCAGCAACGCAGCAGGGCCGTGGCAGAGGGTGATGATGTGGCGCTGATTGTCCATCGCCCACTGCAGGGTGGCTTTCACTGCACGGCTTTCCGGCAGGCCGATCAATGCACCGTGACCACCGGGAATGAACACCGCGGCATAGTCCGAACCGGCATCGAGTGCGCCCGCCACGTCGTCCAGGTGCAGGGGCTGGCGGAAGCGGGGCTCGTAGCGCTCGTACAGGCTACCGATCTCGCGGTCCTCGCGTGGGAACGCCCACCATTCAAACTTCACCGGATTGCCGGACAACGTGGCCACATCGATCCCGAAGCCGGCCTTGTCCAGGTGGTACATCGGCAGCAGTGTCTCGACCGGATGGTTGCCGGTGGAGAACAGGTGGCCGTTGGCGGTCGGCAGATAACGCTCGTCGGCGGCGATCATCAGCACCTTCCAGCGTCCGTCACGGCGGGCATCGGGATAGTCCGCAGCGGACAGATCGGTGGTTGCCGAAGTGAACTGGGACAGCGAGTACGGCGACGGGAAAAACGCATCGCGCTCGGCCGGATCGGGGCTGGGCTGACGGCTGGGCTCTGACGTGTTCATGTGGACCTCCTGCGGGGATGTCGGGCCAGCATAGGAGAGGGGATGCGTACGCACGATGAGGGATTTCCCGCAACCAGGATGCGAAGAAAGCGGCTTCGCCCGCGAATGCCGGCGTTACTTCGCCGGCAGAGGATGCGCCTCCATATCCTCATGCAGGATGCGGCGAAGCTCGACGATGGCCGGTGTAGCTTCCTGCACGCTGTGGCCGGACACGATCACCTTTTCCGAAACGGCATGTGGCAGGTGCGAGCTCCAGTACGGGACCAGTCCATCGTCGGTCTTTTCCAGCGGACCTTCTGCCTGGGTACGGGCGATGATCGAGTGGTAACGCACCTTCGGCGATATCGGCAGATCGGCCACGGCCTTGACGAAGGCATCGTCCTTGTCCAGGTTCTGGATGCTGTTCATCTGGTAGCCGTGCTTGTCATCGTTGCGCTCGACCTTGCCGTCGTTTGCCAACGTTGCGACATCCTCCAGCACGGTCAGCGGCAGGCGCACGAAGCGGCCCAGCCAGCGTCCCAGACGCGTGCCGGCAACATCGGTGCCGCGATGCGGGGTGGCGATGAACACCACCCGTGAAATTTCCGGTTCCGGCTGGAATGTCAGCACCGGCGCGCCCTTCGTGCGCAGCAGTTCGCGCTGCGCCGAGGTCATCTGCGCGGTCGCCAGCAGGGTGTCGACCAAGTGGTCACCGGAGGAGGACACCATCAGCCGCGAAATCACACCGCCCATGCTGTGCGCGACCACCACCATGTCGCGTGATGCGAGTGCCTGGCCGCTCGGGTCGTAGTGCCGCAACGTGTCGTGCAGGATCCGCCGGATCTCATCGTGGCTGAGCGCGATCGGCATGTTGGTCGGGTAGTAGAACTGCCAGATCTGGAAGTCGCCGCGGATCTCATCGTCGCGCATCAGCTCGTTGGCCACGTTGACCCATGCTTCCGGGCTGCTGGCCAGGCCATGGATCATCAGCAGCACGCGGCGGTTCGGATCGTACGGCTGCATCATGAACAGATGCGGTTTTTCGATGCCGCCCTTGCCACCGAACAATGTACGCAGCGATTGCCGGCTGAAGTTGGAGCGGGCCAGCCACAGCGCGTAGCCGGCGGTGAAGTTCGCCGCCAGCGGCACCTGCTCGCCATGCAGTTCCACCACCGCCACCTGGTAGGGGTCGTGGATCTCCAGTTCCGGCTCGTCGTCGTGCAGCACTTCCCACAGGTTTTTGCCCGAGAAGCGCAGCAGCACGGTCATCGACGGCGACGGCATCTCGCTCCAGTCGCGCTCGGCCGCCGGTGCGGTGCCTGCAGCGGCCGCCGCCAGCCCAGTGCTGGCCGGGTCGGCCATCACCGCCACCAGTTCGGCGCCGAAGCCATCGCGACGATGCACACTGCGCAGGGTGCCGGTGAAGGACATCGATGCCGCCGGTACCAGCTCGATCGGTTCGCGCGTGTCCGCGGCCGCGCCATCGTCGGCAGGCGCCAGCACGAAGGTCCAGCGACCCAACTGGAATCGCCCGTTGTCGTTGCGCACCTGCTTGCTCGAATACGCCTCGAACAGCAGCACGGCCGATTCCTGCACGGCCAGGTTGTAGTAGTCGCGCACCTGGGTCTGGCGGTCTTCGAAGCCACGCTGGTTGGCGGTACGTTCGGTGAAGAACAGATACGCATAGGACTGCCGTGCGATCTGCATCCACGCATCCAGGCGCGGTTGGAAAGTCGGGTCGGGCTGAGCGGTCGCGGCCTTGCTGCGCGCCACCGACGCCGATTCGCGCTTCGGCGCCGGCATCGTCATCGCGTACTGCACCCACAGTTCGGCCAGCGACGAGCGCTTGTCTTCCTCGCGGACGACGATGCTGGCCTCCATCGCTTCGATGCACGGCAGGCCCGGCTTGGCGCAGGCACCTTCGTCCAGGCCTGCCACGCGCAGGGTCTCCATCGTGGCCGCGCTGAGCTTGCCGCTGGTGAGGATGTCACCGCGCTTGAGCGCGATGTACTGGCCCGGCGTGACCGTGCCCACCTGCACCGATGGGCCGAACTGGCGCAGCGTCGCGCACCCGCTGAGGGTCAGCAGGGCAACGAGGACGAAGGTGGTGTGGGCGATGAAGCCGATGCCTGTTCTTGCCATGTGGACTCCCTGCGCTGGCGCCACTCTAGCGGCAGGCGTGTCAACGTGGAAGCAGGGCGCAGCGGGGTCATTGCCGGCCGATGTGCGGCTCCGGCATCGGCGTGTGACACTGGTTCGGACATCCGATGCCGGGACGGCCGATGCGATTGCTGGAAACCTGTATTCCCCCACCTCTTGTAATGCTGCTGTGCGGTCTGCTCGGTGTCGGCATCAGTCGCTGGCTGCCCGCAGCGGAATTGCCCACGCCATGGTGGGCTGCGGTGGCGGTGATGGCTGCGGGGCTGGTGATGAACCTGTTGCCCAAGCTGGCATTCCAGCGTGCGGGTACCACGGTCAATCCGATGCGGCCGGCATCATCCACGGCGCTGATCACCAGAGGGGTCTATCGCTATACGCGCAACCCCATGTATCTGGGACAGGCGGCGTTCCTGCTCGGAGGCATGCTGTATCTGCAGAACCTCCTGGCACTCGCAGTAGTGCCGATGTTTATCCTGTACATCACGCGCTTTCAGATCCATCCGGAAGAGCGTGTTCTCGGCGAACGTTTCGGCGCCCAGTACAGCGCGTTCCGGCAGAAGGTCCGGCGTTGGTTGTAGCGTCCGGATCGGCTCTTCAGTTGTTCATCGGTCCGTTCACGGATGGATCTGGCAGGTCACCGAGGCCGAATAGCCCTCGTAGTCGTCAGCGGCGCCGACATGCAGGGTGTGACGGGCGTCGGTCTGCTTGATGTACGACGGTTCCTCCGTCTGGGCGGCATCGTCGACGGTGGTCACCGACCACGCTTTGGCCAGGCGCTTGTGGTCGACGTTGTTCAGGTACACGTGCAGGCTCTTGTGGACATTTGACACGCTCACATCCGCGCTGGCCACGGTTCCACCGAACAGCGCCACCGGTTTGTCCTTCGGCTCGAACACGCTACCTGGGTCGCGGGTCAGGCCGGCGTCATGGAATGCCTGGTCCACCTGCGCTTCAGTGAAGTCGGAACCGGCCTTGCAGGCCAGCAGGGCTTCCAGTGCAGCTGTGCTATTCGTAGTCGGCGCGGCGAGTGCACCGTTCGCGGTGGCCAGGCCCAGCATCAGGGCAATCAGCGGCTTGTTCATTGCAGATCCTTCTGTGTCGCGGAGGAGCATGGGCGCCGGCACGGAGTCCGGGCAGACAGCCGGAAGTGTGGGGTAGGGCAGCGTTGTCGGCTAGGCCCCCATGCTGGGCTGCCAGGAGGTTCCCCGATCAAGCGCATGCAGTGCCAGTTGCGCCCAGTCGCGCACCTCTTCCAGCGGATGTTGCAGCTGAGCCTGCAAAGTCGGGATGACGGCGCTGTCGCCTGATTCGCCGAGCAGTTCCAGCAGTTTTCCGCGCGAGTAACCATCGTGCGCAGCCGCCAGGCGGGCGAGCAGGTGCGGTACCGCAATGGCCGCGGCCGGGCGAAGACCCCAGTAGGCGTCTTCGAAGGTTGCCGGGTCCTGATCCAGGATCTGGTCGAGCCAGCAAACAATGTCGATTCTCTCGAGATCCATGGCAGTTCCTCCTGGGCCAAGGATTACACCATCTGCACGCCAGAGGCGTCGGTTTCCACCGTGATCATTTCCACCAGCGCCCACAGGCCGGTGATCATTACGCCGATCAGCAGCCACCCCAACAGCAGCGTGATCAGTAGTTGGCAGATCGCGCGTCCGTGGTAACCGGCGTAGAAGTTGTGGGCGCCGAAAATGCCCAGGAACAGGGCGAGGAGGATGTAGATTGCCCGGTTCCTGGCGATAGGTAGGGATTGCGATGCCGGTGCCGCATAGACGGCGTCGATCGGCCGCGGAATGGCCGGCGGGGCAGTTGCATCGCAGAGTGGGCAGGCCGTCGTATCGCTGTAGGCCTTGCAGTTGCATTCGGTGTTTTTGATCATCGCCACGGTGCTTCTCCCTGTCGAGGCGGCGGTTCTGGACCTGATGGGGCCAACAAAAAAGCCAGATCCCAATCGACGGGAGATCTGGCTTTTCGTGCCCCGAAGGGCGGTACAAATGGTGGAGGTGGGCGGAGAGGTCTCAAACCCAATGCAACCAACTGATATTAAAAGGTAAAGGAGACCTGAAAGAGCCGTGGCGAGATACCGCAAACGATACTGAAGACTATCGTGCATCTAGTTCAATTGCACGCTGTAACGACTGCTAGGTCAGCGTCTTTTGCCATCTCCACCAACGCTGGTAGCCTAGTCAACCAGCGGCCGAGATTGATGGGGGCGCACCAAGGTCACAAGACTTCTGGCGCGTGTTATGCCTACACGCAGGAGCCGTCGGCTTCGCTCGAATGGCTCTTGTTCCGTCCGTTCATCCAGAAATGCGCCCTTGAAGGCGCCTTCGACCAACACGACCCCATCAAATTCCTTGCCTTTGGCTTTATGAATATTCATTAGCATGCACCCCTGCGGGTCCCGCTCCGCTGCGGAAAGTTTGTCTTGATCGAGTGCGCGCCGTACAAGCCGTGATACGCCCAGGTAACTTCCCTGATTGAGCCAGCGCTCCGCCAAGCTACCTCCAAGAGTGGCGGATGCTCGGAACAATGGAATAAGCCGAACATCCCTTGAAATGTCAGAAAGTGCATCAATGCCGCTGATAACCGCGCGTGCGAGCTTCCAATCTCCGACTGGGTCCCCCTTCAAAATCAACGGGCCTCTATAGCTCTGTTCCAACTGCCGCCCCGCCAGGATTCTGGGCGATTGGCCTTGCGTAACCTTGGCAGCGGCCTCGGCAAACTGCCCTGCTTTTCTCCAAGAAGTCTGCGTCTGCTCTTCTGCATGCTTCAATTTGTAATAGTTCGAAACCGCCATTAGTGTGCGATTCAAGCCGCTAGCGTCAGGTGAGCATGGCCATTCCAGAATTGAGGCTACTACAAGCGCAGCAGCCGCGGACAATTCCGCATCCCAGACCACACTGTGAGTCAGTGGTGAGAGCTCTTGCCCATTATAGGTGTGAGGATGAGAAATAATCTCCGACAACTCGGCGACCAACGCGTTGCTTCGAGCCAGTACTGCGACAGTTGGGCTAACCACATCACGTCTTCGGAGCTCGCTAAATGTCCACATCACCGCAGCATGCACGGAGGTTTGAAATGTGTTAGGCCGGTAGTGATGTAACTTTACGTCTCGACTTTGAGGTAGCGGAGCCCGATTGTGGAGAATCGCGTCAGCAAACCCTAGGATCCCGGAATTGGGGCTGCGATGATTGTCCCCGCCCAAGTCGAATATAGTTGGTGCCAATCGTTCGATCAGCAATTTCACACGTCTAGGGTCCACATTTGCGCGGTAGTCAAATATTCGCTGATCCGGGTCAGCCAAGCAAAAAATGTCACTGGCGTGACTAAACTGTTGGACTAATCGCCATTGATCTTCGTCCGTATCTTGGAACTCATCCACCACTATCATCGGATATCGATCTGATATGAGTTCGCGGACAGCTTGAGATCCTTCCAGTAAGCTCGCTGCTCCGCTTGCGAATAGGTCAAAGCTGTAGATACCCTCATCTTGTGCGAGGCGATGGCTTTCCTCTAACCAATTGCCCTCAAAATTCGACTTTCTGAGGCGCTCTTCCCTCGGATACAGCCAATGCAGTGGATGCCCATGCAGAAGACGTCCGTGGGAGCGCAGAACCCACATGCAGAATGCGTGGTAGGTCTGAACCTCAATGAAGGACCGTTCCTCAGAGGTGAGGAGTTCTCTACACCGTAGAAGGACTTGGCGGATGGCAGCGCGAGAAAAGCTAAGGAAGAGAATTCGTTGGCCGGGTCGAAGCGTTTTCGTGCGCGCTTTAGCTTTGAGCAGCGCAATGGTCGTCTTTCCAGAGCCAGGGCCACCCTCCACGAGCAAATGGCCGTCTTGGGCAAGGATGCCCATTCTCTTCTCACATAGATCAATGCGAATCAAGCATCTTCACCTGGAGCGAGTTGTGCTGGGGGCTCTCCCACCTCGGGGATGCCCTTGAGTGAATCATGAATCGACTGAAGTATGCCCCGGACCGTCTGAGGCAACTCATCTGCGTGCTCGCATTGGGCAATCAGCATGGCGGCATAGCCAAAAGCTTCGCCCTTTCTTGCCTTCAGAACCTTTCGCGCTAGTTCAAGAATATCGGCCTGCGAGGCCTCTGGATTGTAGGGGGCAATATCCGGGAAATCCTCTCGCTGCGACGCTTGGGCCATGAAGCGCTTTACCACCTCGAAAGGAGATTCCGCTAGGAGAACATTCTCAATCCCTTTTTCTGGCGCTTCCCAGAAAGTAGAATAACTCTCCAGCTTGGTCTTCGCATCATTGGTGAGTGGGTTGTTCGGCTTATCAAAGAAACCGAATGAGAGCTTTCCTAACGAAGCGAACACTGGGCCGAATCGCGGTACCGCCCCATCTCCATCAGCATTGAAGATGCTGACCCCGTCTAAATCGAGGTGTGAATACGCGTCAGCCCCAAGCGTCTGTTCCATGATCTGAGACGCAACGGGAAGCAACGATGCTTCTGTTGATCCCTCTACCACCAAGACGGCACGACTGAGAATAGCTTCGGCGAACTGCCGACTATTCGTCCGATAGGTTTTAGGCTTAAGGTCATCCGCATCGACAGGCTGCCCAGATAGGCTGCCATCGCCATTGCGGCTCAGCATGACGATTTGAGCTGGCTCAAATCGCTCAATCACATAGGGAGAGTGAGATGTGACAATGGTCTGTCCCATCTCAGATAGCACGAAGCGTGTGACTCGCCTTTGAGTATGAGGGGGAAGCGCAATTTCGGGCTCTTCCATTGCAAAGATGACGGAGTGCCGATCCTTTAGTTCTGCGATGAAGGTGAGCAGCGCGAACACAAGCAGGTTGACCGATCCGGTGCCAAGGCGATTGAATGGGACGAGGTGAGAGCCAGGCTCAGTTGCCACAAAGAGTCGCACTACTTCTCTTAGGTGCTCTCTTGTCAGGTCAGAAGCGAAGAATGCGGTTGCTTCGTCTCCCGGCGGCAGGTTCACAAATCTGCCCATCCGGGAGCGAATTTTGTCCCGAATCTCTCGTAACTGCTCAATGTCTCCAACGGCTGGGTCTAATGCTTGGAGTCTAGTCAATGTGTCCTGCCACATCTGCGGCGCCCCATCACCGCTCAACTTAAGGACGATGTCCAGAAGCGAACCTCTCTGAAGACTTAAGGCACGAGATCCGGTACGGATTGTTCGCAGAAAAACGAAGCCGCAAAGCCGTTTATGCTCTCGTGTGAAGCGCGTGAGGCCGGCGCCCAGTTCAGGTTCTTCATCAGGGTCTTCGGTGGGCTCTGGCTCTGGGTGGAGAAAGAACGTGTTCCCGACGAAGTCATCATCGCTTCTGTCGTAGCGACCCATGAAAACTAATGGCAATGCCCACACGACATTGGGAGCATCAGCGTCGTTAAGCGCCGCGCCGCCTTCATCGATAAATGACTTGTCCTCGTCATTCCACCGTCGAAGATGCCCGCCGAAACGCCGCAAGGCCTCTTCTGAGAGATCGAGGAGTATAACTTCGATCCTAATATCAATCGACGCACCTCCTTCGTCCAGATAGCGGCCTTGGAAGAAGTCATGCTCATCGATTATTGGCCGACGAAACAGGCGCTCCGGCCCCATGACGAGGTCTAGTGCTTCGCAGACAGTTGATTTGCCAACATTGTTGCCCCCGACTAGTAGGGTGTGGCCGTTGAAATCAACCCGGCCTTCGGAGATTCCGCGAAAATTACGAAGCTCTAAGCGTCGAACGCGCATGGGTGGCCCGCCTCATTCCGTGATGGCAGCAGCTTAATGCATAAGTGGTGAGGAGCGCCAACCCCTGCGCTATCAAGGGCTTGGCCCTAGAATTACCTTGTGTTACGGCTGAACTCTCGGCTTCCGTTGACTGCTTGACGCCCTTGATTTTGCGGCTAGATTTTCAACATGACCTCCAAATGCCATTCCGCTGACGCCGTGCTTATCAACTATCTCTTGGGCCTTGGTCTTAAGGTCGAACGCGCAGCACCTTACGACGAGGAGATTCAGGACATAGTTTGGAGGATCGGTTTTGCTGACGATGATGGCTCGGAGCCCCTGCCATTGGAATTCAGGTCTAGACAAGATGTATGGCGTTGGTGGCGTACAACTGCTGCTGATTTGGCATTCGCAAGTTCGTTTGCAGCTATGATCGGAAAAGCCTGCGGCAAGGGTAATCAATCTGCACACGGCGTGCGGGTGTGGGCGGAGAAGGGTTTCGGAGTTCGGCGCCCTGATTTGGTAACAATGTTGTTTTCGCTGCGCAGCTCAAGGCGTGTCAGGTCATTGCCCGGATGGACGCGAAAGGCCCGGGTTGACACCGAGAGGGCGGGATACCCGTGGTCGCTGGACCGGTTAATACTGAGATACACAGCCACTACGAAATGATGATTGGAATTCTTTGCATGAAATGAGAAGATCATGATTCCTGAGGTCGCTGGTGTGGACGGGTATGGGACTCAAGTATGCGTACGATTCTTCTGACGCTGGGCGTAGAGCGGTTAGCATCTTGGACTGGCTGGCTCGTCACCGTGGTAACACGCCGAGATGTTTGATCTGTAATGAAGATTTGTTGGTTAAAGGTGAGCACTCACTACAGGTGGATTGCTATTTTTCCCACCAGATGAATTCAAGTTGCCCTACGATTCTATCGAATCCTCCGACTTCGTACTTGTTAAATGCCCCGATGAGTCCTGGAGCATCGCACGCTTCGCGCGACTATGCGCGAGAAAATTTGTTGGGCGTCTATATGGAGATGCGTGGTCTGGCGAAGGGTTTGGGGTGGCTTGAACTTGAGACAGCGTGTGACGTTGCTAAACAAAAGAACGTTTGGGATCTTGTAGGAATCACCCCTGAGTTCCTGCCCGCAATTTTGCTGTCCTGCTTGGATGTGTGGACTCCTCGCGGATCAATCGGGCCCGTAACCTATTTTTTGGAGCCCAGCGCAACTCCCGGAAGTCATTGGAATTTTGGTGGCGCTAAGAAAAGTAGATTGTATGAGGTCGATATAAAGACCGGTGATATAAAAGTTCATCCGATTGGCGTGAAGCCACCGAAAAGTAATGTCATTTCTCGAATAGAGAAGCTGCTCATATGATTGTTCGTCGCCAGTTGACCTAATTCAGAGTGAAGCTCTTGGCAGTCGAATGTACAACTGTGGATTTTCCAGACGACTGCTGGGATCTGAGCCCCGCCGAGGCGGGGCCTTTTGGGGTGCAATACGCTAAACGGCAATGATGATCTGCGTCAGGCTGTCTCTGGCTTAGGTGCCAGGCTCACCGACCACTGCCCATTCTCTTCCTGCTTGAGTGACAGGAGATCGTAGGTCTTCACCATGTTGAGAAGACCGGAATGTCCATAGATGCCAGGCGAGAAGCCGGAATCTGCTCGCTTCAGGTATGAGCCTAAGGAGTTGAGGCTTACCTTGCCCTCTGGCGTGCTACCGGCAAGCAGTGAGACAGCCTCGATGACGAACCGAGGGCGACGCTTCGGGAGCGGTGCGCTGCCGGTGGTCTTGGCTTCGTTACTGTGGTCAGCAGGATGCGGCGGGTCCTGAAGATCAGACGGCTCTGGCGATGAGGCTTCTTGGGCGGACCACTCGAAGAACTGATCACAGGCATTGCGCAAGGCGTCGGGGGTCTTTGCTTCGCCGACGATCAAAACGGTGGCGCCGCGCTCTCGGAGCTTCCTGCAGAGGTAGGCGAAGTCGGAGTCGCTGGTCACCAAGCAGAAGATGTCTGCGCGCTGATCGAATAGCGCCTCCAGTGCATCTAGAGCCAGGGCGATATCGGAGGTGTTCTTCTTCGCTGCGTATTGGAACTGAAGGCATGGGGTGAATGCCTGGCGAACCAGGGCCTCTTGCCAAGAGTTGCCTAAGGTAGTGCGATTGCCATAGCCCCTCCGAAGCGTTACGCGCCCGGCCTGTGCGGCCATGAGTAGCGCGAAATCCACGATCTCGGGAGCAACGTTGTCGCAGTCAATCATTACTGCGACGGTCGAATCCTGCGGTTGAGCCATGAAGGTGTCCTATGTCTTTACGCTGGTCTAGTTCGAAGTCCAGGCGCAGCGCCTATTGGTCGGAAGGCAACGCTCTCGTTTCAGGCTTGAAGTCTGGCCGCTAAAGCGTAGGTCGGGCTCGGATAGTCGGCGAACAGCTTGATGCGGATCATCGAAGCGCTGGAGCCATCACCGCCCGTCAATGGAACGTCTTGGAGAAGGTGCAAGCACTGACGATCAGATGGAAGCGGATCCTGCTCTGTGCAACCAATCCAGTTTCGCGCATCCCATCGCTTGCCAAGAATGATGGGCACCAGTGGGCTTTGCTCAATAGGAAAAGCGCCGTGCACCGCGACCTGGTAGCCGTGTGCAATCTTGGCCAGCATCTGGACGAATGACCAGATGTCCATCCTGTCCTGAAACTGGATGCCGACAGAGGTATGCTCGCGAACTGTCTCCCCCTCGCCAAGTCCCATGGTCAGCGTATCCATGGCGGAAACCTCTATGCCCTCTGCAGAAGGATCGGGCGGAAATTTTGGGTCGAGGAAACCGGGCAGAGGAAGGACGGGGAGGTGCATGACTTTGACGCTTTGATCCCAAGGGACATCGTGCTCAACCAAGGAATTGTCGGCGCGTATGAAGGTCTGTTTCATCGATTCCGTGGCGGGCCGTCGATGAGATTTTCGACCCTTTATTCCCAAAGATTGGCGGCCGCGATCCAAAAACCCGCGAAGCACTTTCATTTCGAACTGGGACGTAAGCTTTGCACACGGATCGCAGCTTGAATCTGGCAGCACGAGAGTTCCACCAAGGCCCTTCGGCACGATGTGCTCTTCGGTCAAGCGCCCTTGTGTAGCACCACAATAGATGCAGGCGCCAACTGGCTTGAAACGATGGGTAACAGGTGCCCGCAATCGAGTTGAATCCATTTAGCTACCAGCTCCTTCTGGGACCAGAAATGTCAGGGGCACGGTTCGGCGGCGTCCTAGCCTTGCCCATAGGCCTCGAATGTATCCCATGTAGCAAGGCTAGTCAGCGTTGAGGCTGGACTACCTCCCGGCTGGGCTGATGCTGCTTCGATGCTTAAGGATAGAACCTCCTCTGGTCCTTCAAGCAGCGCTTGAACTGCCCCTTGGCATAAACAGGAAGCACTACCGCAGGCCTGTATTTCTCCAAGGTCTCTATCTGCTTCCTGCGCATCACGGCGGGCTTCTTGTGGAAGTAGGCCTCGTGAAGCACGGGCACGCGCTTGCTGACAGAGTGGCCCGTGATCAGAGCAATGTCTTCGTCAGGGACGTTCTGATGGTGGAGCTCTGTCGCGATGGTGTGTCTGAAGGCATGGAACCCGACACCTCTAGGAAAGCCAAGGTCTTTCATGTAACGGCTGAACTGGCTAAGCGCTGCCAGGCTGTAGCGGGCATTGGTCTCGCCGGTCTTACGGTTCACACCAGCGGATAGGTGTGGGAAGAGGCGAGGGTGGCCGCACTCTCTGATGTCATCCATGAAGTCCAGGAAGCCTGCGTCAAGCAGCGGCTTGGGGATAGGGATGGTCCGGATAGATGCCTTGCCTTTTAGGCTTTGCCGACTCCTGAGCCTGGTCCGGTGCGCCAAGTCAGGATCCACAGTTTTCTGGATGCGGATACACCAGACATCGCTCTCCTGGACGATGTCGGCGACTTTTAGCTGAGCGACCTCGTTGATGCGTGCGCCTGTGTAGAGTCCGATCATGGGAAGCCACCAGCGATGCGGATACTTGCTTGCCCAGGGAATGAACGTCTTGGGGTCGAAGATGCGCCGTAGGTCGTCTTCATCAAAGAGGCGCTCAGGCTTGTTGGGATCCGTGACCAGGTCCTTCTTGATCTCTGCGAACGCAGCCATGGGGGACGCATCAATGGCTTTGGTCTTGACCAGCTGATTGAAGAAAGAGACAAGGAAGCGTCGATGCCGTTCGAGCGTTGCAGGGGCAAGCTGAGGAACATTTAGCTCCTTGCCGCAGGCAATGGCTTCGTCATAGCTGATACGTTGATATGCGGGGTCAGAGAAGAGGCCTGGGGGCGACCAGCGCATGAGGTCCCAGAGTCGGTAGATGTGAGGGTGGTCAATGCGCGAGACCGGGATGTCCCCGCAGGTCATCTGGAGAAACCGCAGCGTGCGTGCTGTGGAGTCGATGGTCTCTTGTGCGAGGCAGCGGCGTTCCCGGTCCCCCAGGTAGTCCTTGATCTCTACTGACAGAAGTCGGGCAGGGTGGCCTGCGGAGAGTGGATCAAGGTAGCGCGTTCCTGCGGCATTGATGCGAGAGCGTCGAGAGCGCTCCATAGCCGCGTTGAGGATCTCTTGCGCATGGATGGCCGCTTCGCGTCCGGTGATGACCAGCTCATCAATCCGGAAGCGCCCGATCCTGATGCCCTTAAGGTGCAGCGCGTCATCGGCGTCTGGATTGAAAGGGAAGTCTTGAAGGAAGTTCTTTACTGTTTTTGGCACGGCACTGTCTCCTTGGATGATGAGAGCAGTGCTAAGGCCCGGCTTTGATTCGTCAAACGAGATCTAGAGTGTTGCCGCGTTGCTTAGGCATTCGCCGAAACGTTGAAATTAGCGCGAAAACGTTTAGAGGAAATTAGTGGGGTATGCACTGCGAGGCGCTGTGGCGCAAGGGTTTTCCTTGGATGACCGCTTCTATCTTGCAGTCATTTTTGTACTGTACGATTTTGAGTGTGCTTACGCCTAAGCGTGCTTTCTTACAGAATAGGCATTTGGAATTTGTGACGAGAGTATCGTAAAGACAGTGTCGACCCAGCGTGGGGTGATCCACATTTTGGAATTGCATGAGGGCTTCATGGGGCGATTTTTATGAACGTGGTGCGCTTGTTAGCCTTGACCGCCTGCAGTATGCGCCGCTACTGCAGTTGATCATTCAAAGGGCAGACTAGCGAGTTCCTCTTTTGCAATGCCAGTGTTGCCTACAGAAGTCCCATGGCATGTGGAGGGGCTGGTCACAAATCAATCTTGTAGTAGAATCAAAAGGCATCGATCTGATGGAGGTTTTATGAATAGCGACATCGATAAGGATGAGCTCAATCTAGCCACCAGGGACTGGTTGGAGAAGGTTGTAAGACCTATCGCTGAGCAAACCTTGGCTGGGCAGCGGACTAGGTATGAGCTGGACAGTCCCGAGGTGCTTGAAGAATTCAGAAAGGAATTTAAGCGCCAGCAGACCTTGAAATATCCAGCGAAGCCCAGGTCGCCTATGTAGGGCGCTCTCATGGTCATGGAGGACGTGATATGACCTACAAAGTATATTTTGAAAAATACTTTAACCAGTCCTTGACTGCGTTGATTTCTCGCTCTCTTGCCGATCCCGAGCGAGCAGAAGATCGCTTTCTTGAAGTTAAGTCCTTTTGCCGTAGCTTTGATGAATTACCCAATAGAATGAAAGGGGTCAGGTCGGCCACGGATCCGTTGAGATACACTTGGTTTCCCAGTGGGCGACCCTCATTGTATTTTCTCGCTGCTGTAGTTGATGAGGCGAAACTGGAAGTTACGTTCGTTGCCGCAGGGGATGCAGGGCGTGGAAAAGCAAGTTTTGAGAGTGAACTTAAGCGGTCTGCAGATTAGATGTTCTCTTGTTTGTCACTGCGTAGCCTTCTTGGGAATAGAATTTTTAGCTTGTTCGTGATGATGGGGCAGTTGCGCTGTCATCTCCTATGCCATTTGTAGCCCATCAGTCTGTTGAATTAGAAAAGAAGGTTCTTTAAAAATGACCAAGCCGTCACTCGATTCCATTGCCTCCGCCAAAGCCAAGCTTGCTGAAGAGCTGCGCAAGCTTGAGGAACAGGAAGTTCAGCTTCTCCAAGAGCAGGCCGCTGATGCCTTCGCCGAGGTCGCGAACCTCGTTTCCCAATACGGTAAGAGCTTCTCTGCGAAGCAGCGCGCCGAGATCGTCAGCATGCTGGCGGCTGATGTGCCCAAGAGGGGAGCTGCGGCGAAGAAGGAAGTTGCGCCCAAGTATTGGCTTCCCCACACCGGCGAGACTTGGACCGGTCGGGGCAGGACTCCTCGTGCTTTCGCTGCTTGGGAGGGGACTTCCGCTTACACGACCTGGAAGGCCTCCCATCCCAACGAGAAATTCCCGGCGTTTCCGGGATGAAAAGACACAAGCCCCGCGATGCGGGGCTTCTGGCTAGCGGGCGCTGTGTTTTGGCTCGGATACTCTACGCTTCATTTATGGCCGGAAGTTAGCCTCTCTGCGACTTCTGCCCAAGTGGCCTTGGTTATCATTGCAAATCCGGGGCTATAGTCCGCGAGATAGACCCCATCGTCCGTGTCTGTTAATTCAGGAAATATTCTGCACTCTTCAGGAAGTTTGCCAATTCCGAAGCGGCCTGAAGAGTCGATATTTACCGCAGGCCTCTTGTCGCCGCGCTTAAATATAGTCGCGATTCCGTTCTTGATCGCGGTCATGTCGACATTCGCTATTGCTAACGGTCGGAGAATATGGAGAACGGGATTTAGGAAAGAGTCAACTGCGTCCGCACATAGGCGAAGTGTGCGAAGCAATACTGGAAAAGGAAGCTTCTCCAGAATTGTCCTAATGCTGCTCTTCTCAAATTCGCGCGGATAAAGGGCTGCCACCTGTTGCAGATAGTCTCTCGCCTCGTTCTTGGCCCGATCTCCTATCTCATTATCTTCCGCGCGATTCATTAGGGCGAGTACAGTCTGTTCACAGAAATGAATTGCGTTACTGCTAGCCTCCTTAAGTTCCTTGGGTGCACCCGCTGTAGTCGGCGACTGTGAGAAATACTCATAAGCAAACCCAAGGCTGAGGCCAAGGATGAAAGAGCCCGAATGTATTTCATGGTCATCGCCTATTAGGTCCTCGTGGACCCATGCGACGATTTTGTCAATGTGATCTTCGACTTTGGTGAAGTCGTTGGTTAGCGGCGGCGGCGGCTCAAGATCTTCGTAGGACACCGAAAGCTGAGCTAGCTCGGCCATCAGCAATACTGCTTCGGGCAGGATCCATTTAAAACGCGCCGAATACACTGTTAACGCTTCTTCATCGCGAGATTCTTCCGAATCTTGCAGGATGGCGTTCATGTTTACGCAGGTCGTTGCCAGCGATCCAAGGGTGATCCCCGCCTCCAGCAGGTCGCGAGATAATACCTTGCCTTCGGCGAATGGCGGCCTGTCAGTCATATATTCGATCAGCGGGACTGCAACTATCGGGTCGCGCCAATCAAGTTTGGATTGTGGCAAGAAGGTAAGGAGAATATTGCGAACACTTTTCTGAGATATGAAATCTCTTGCGAAGTCCCCGGGGGCTCCCCAGAATTCATAAATCACTGGTTGGGATCGTAGTCTGTGCGCGCTAACTTTCTGCTTCCAGTTGCTGTGATTCTCAATCTTTACATCATATTCCTCGGATAGCAGATCTATTGAGGTCTTCGGGATTTCATAACCTCCTCTGGGCATTGATCCATAGGATAGATCGTTCTCTTCTAGGAAATAAGAGGAAATCTTAGAAACCTTTGAGCGTTCATTCGCAGACGATCTCGAAGCGAAGACCCCGTAGTCGAAGGTGCACAGTGTTATTACCCATTGCAGTGGGAATGGAGATATATCTCTCCAAAGTAAAAGAAAGCCATGGGATCGCATGCGGTCCCCGCTTCTGGCAATAGTATCAATTGCTGTTTGGATGAGTCTTGGAACTTCGATGTCGGTTGAAAGCGATTCTTGCTCGTCCTTTTCATAGAGAACTAAGTCGTAGCATTGAAGCGCATCGTCGGGGATGGTTGTGGAGCCAGTGAGACTCCAGGCTTCCACAATCTTGCAGCGAAGTTCTCTAGGAACTGCGTCGTAGTCGAGACTGAGCGCTAAGCACTGCTTTCCTGCCCAAGTTGTGAGGCCTGCCAGCCCGTGCGACATGAGATCTGACCAGTCCTTGGCAACTAGGACAAAGCAGATATCCATGTTGGACAAGAACGGGAAGAAGTTCTGAAGCTCATGCTCGTAACCTGCCAACTCCGAGATGGCTTGGCGCTCCGGCCCCTTGTCACGCTTTACTTCGAAGAGAACTATCACCCTCGACTCGGGGTTGTAAGCAATGATGTCAGGTCGAAGCACCTCACCCTTGTCTAGTGAAATGCTCTTGTCTATCGAAACTATTTCCAAATTGCGGAGCTGTTCCAGCACAAACTTTGATGATCTAGCGCTTGCCAGTCGGCTTGCGTAGTCAATTGAGAACTTCGGTATTACGTAGGGGTCGTCAATTGCAAGAGTGACTTCCTCAATGCTCTCTTTGCCTAAAATTGTCTCATGTAATTTATCAGACTCAATCAGGTCGACCAGCCAATTCGTAACTTCAGCTTCATTGCTAAGCTTTCGGCCCATCGGGGGCTTGATCTTCTTTGTTTTTGCCATCGTATCCTCCGTGATTTGATTACGTTCCTAATTGATTTAGACCTTTGTAGCCTTCCAGGTCCGAAGATCGAAAAGTAAAGCTGCGTCACCGGCCTTGTTCCACACAGTTCGTCCAAGGTTCCAGTAAAAAACGTGTGTGGTGGTCCCTTGATCGTTCTCAAGTGTCGTGCTTTTGCCGTTTCGAGTTGCGAGCTGTATCCAGTCTCCCTTCTTTGCGGATTTCTTTGGAAACCAGAAAAGATGACGAAGCTCATTCGATATGTGATTCTCGTCCGTATAGGTGGTGTCACAAACGAGGTAATAGCTAAGATTTTCTATGTCCTCTGTTACCTGGATCCATAGTGATTCCTCTTGAAGGTTTCCCTTCGAATGGACGCTGTGCACATTTAAGCTGCTCATTGCAATCCTCAGTAGTCTGACCTGGCCAACAACAGTGTCAGTGATTCTTTTGCGCAGGCCTAGCTTATTAAATGAATGAAAAGTAGCTTCGTTGAGAGTGTGGGCTTTCTGCTGGCTTCTCGGTTCATTCAGAAGAGTCATTCCTGTCGGAAAGCTTTCTCAGGAGCTGTAGTGCTTCTTTTTGGCGCTTGGGATTAAGCTGAGACAGCACCAGGATGGCCTCAGCTACAACATCAGATGCAGCAAGGAAGTAGGCCGCAGGAAGTTCTAGAAGCTCCGCGAGCTTCTCGATTGTCTCCAAATCCGGCTTGTGCATCCCTCGTTCATATCGGCTGATCCGAGGGGCCGTCGTATTTGAGTCATCTACTCCCATGAGCATTTCGCCTAGCTGAGCTTGGGTCCAGCCTTTGGCGACGCGTGCTGCGCGTAGGCGATGACCAAGGGCTGTAGGCGTGGGCTGAGGGGCGGGCATCCGGCAGAAACAAACACGTTGACTCTCCAGAGTTTGACCGCATAAGCTTATCCGGTCATTTGCGTTCAACGCAAAATTGGATACGGAGGCAATCGTATGGATATGAGGTGCTGGGCAGCGGTGGGTCTCTTCGTGTTCGCCGCTTCTGCTGAGGCTGCGCCTAGCCTGTCGTGCCAACTACAGAGCGGCCAGTTCAGGGTGGATGGCGGAGGGAAGCCCAAGGTCTCCGCTTTCATCTGGGCCACGGGTCATGGCTCTGCAACGCCTACTGGCCCCATCCGAACCAGCATCGGCCGCATCGAACCCGTAGAAGGCCGGGGCTACAAGCGCGCTATCAAGCTCGATGGCAAGCCCGTTCCGTTGCCTCCGGACGCACAAAGCGTTATCGGCTTCGGCAAGGTCTACGACTTCAAGGATGCCATCGCTCTGGCTTACCTCGGCGAGCGTGAGGAGGACTCCTCTGCGCGGCCTAGTCAGATCGTGATCGTCATCGACACGGCTGGGTCAGTGATCGATAGCGAAGTCCTGGCTGGCACTGCAACCAATCCGGGCAGTCATTGCCTACTCATCGACTGAAGGAACACACATGAAGAAGCTTTGGATGGTTCCCATCGCTGCGCTGCTGGTTGCTTGCTCTGGTGGCCCTGGTAGTGGCGATGTTGAGAAGGCCTTGACCGTGTATTTCAAGGAAGCAACTGGAACGACGATGACGTTTGAGCGGTTGAAGGTGGGCGAGTGCTCGCGAGGGGACAGTTCTGGCTACGCGTGCAGCGTCACTGGAACTGCGCGGTATCAGCTGGGCACTCGCACTGAGCAACAGCAGCTTGTCGGGACTTTCGTCATCGACAAGGTCGATGGCACTTGGACTGTCGTAGACCGTCGCTGAATTCAAGCCCGCCGCCAACCCTAGGTAGGAAGCTCGTATGTGGACCTTGTTCAAGGTAATCCGCTGGATCATCACCGGTCTCGCGCTCTGGTGGCTGTGCGGTGTGGTGTTCGAAGAGGGCACGACGGCCGATGGGGCCTTGTTCGGGCTGATGCTGTTCGGGCAGCTGGTCTTCTGGCCCCTTGCGCTGCTGTGGGGCTTGCCGTGGCTGTTCCGTCGCCGAACGCCCAAACTGAAGAAGCATAGGCCTGAAGAGTTTGAGCCCACGGTATCCCATGACCACATTGCCTTAGATCTCGGCAGGGACGCCATCTGGGTGCGAGACCCCGGGAAAGGCGAGCGCTATCTGCGGCGGTCTGAAGTGCTCGCCATCCGCACTGGGGAATACAACTACAAAGGTGTGGTCACCCATCGCCTGGAAGTCCAGGTGCGGGACGTTGTTCACCCGCTCTGGCTGGTTCCTTTCGTGCGCCACTCTGATCGTTGGCTCAAAAGCACTGCAGTCAATGAATCTGAGCGGGACGAGTGGTTCGCTAGGATGAAGGCATGGATTGAGCAGTGAACTGCTCGACCTTATCTCAAGTGTTCATCCCGGCCGCTGCGGAGATGGCAGCAGAACGATCAACGCGACCCATGGCACAACGGCGAGTAGCGTTGATATGTAGGCTTGCCGGAGGGAGTGAAATTTACAGGTGAGGATCTTCGAGTTTCGCCAGCATTGATTAAAGAGATCATCTGCTAGCTCCTCAGGGCTCCGACTCTTGCATGCTTGTCGAAATTCACTCTCTCGCATCTGAGCGATGCTACGAAAGTAGAGCAATGATGCCGTGCCGCCCTCTAGATGTGGGAACGAGCCGTTCCAGAGGTGTCGGAAGCTAAAGGCCAGCGCGGCAAAAAATAGAGTCGTGAAGACCGCAGCTGCGGCGGTCATCTCGCTCGGCGTAGGAAGTCGAGTAGCAACGAGCGCTAGCATGCCCAGATCGATGCCCAACACCACCGACAGCTTCGTATCGATTCTTGAGAAGAACCCAAGAACAAGGTTCAGCTGTTGCCAACCAGTGCTAACGCGCCCGCTTTGGGCGTTTGGAGGGCTTGGGAGGTTGGTAGAATTTTGATCGTCGGACATATGGCTTAGCAGTAGGTTTGGTTAGTTGGTTTAGGCGCGAATGCGCATCCCTCAGCCCACAGGAGATCAGCGTTCCGCAGCAAGCAACGCCCTGATTTGCAAGATCATCCATGAACTTGTCTTCGGAAACGCGCCAAAGGTAGTAGCTGGATATGTAGTTTTCTAGATGCTTGGCGTGATCCTGGCATCTCGAAATCTCGATCTTTCCTGACGGATCGCATGGGCAGCAGGTGTGTCCTCCCACCAATGATCCGCCACGCTTCGTGATCCGTGCTAGGCGTCTGCCATCTCCCCATAGTTCAATGCGTGGCCCTCTGAGATGCTCATCGAGGCGCACGGTAAAGTCTCCCCGCCTCGCGCGACCCGAGAAATCAGGCCCCAACTTCTCTGCTGCAGCCTCAGCGGCTGCCTGATGGACAGCAGCATCACCATGGGCTCTGTCGTACTCTTGACCTGCCCATTTGCGTCGGTAGCTTGCGTTGATCTGGCGAGAAAGAAATCGCACAACAGCAGACCACCATCGGCGTGCGGCTGCTTCGTCGCGGACTTCGCTAGGGCTGTCATCTTTCCAGCCCAAGCAGAATGTTCCGCCCGGATTGATGTGGCGATCCGGGCAGCACTGAGGCAGTTGGGACGAGGCTTTTTTCTCTTGGACAAAGACGTAATAGCCATGGATGGTGAGCAATAGAGCAAAAGATCGAGTCTTCCCGCTGGGGAGAGAGATCTCAATCGTGGCATCTACTGCACCGGCTCCATTGGAGAGCGTAGCCCCGAACTCGGGGGCCACGCTCCTTAGCAATGACTCAACTTCGCTCATCGTGGGCGAGCTTCGAATGTGGGCGAAGTGGTTGCGACAAGGACGGGACCACCGCAGGACGCGAAGAGGCATATGCATCTTCAAGCGCCGCCTTTGCCACCTTATCGCCAGAGGCCGAAAGTTCTTCTACAGCCGCGTCATAGTCAAGGTTGTCAGCCGTCCTGGAGCTGCCAAAGAGCGTGCGAACTGCGTCCGATCCAGCCTTGTATGCAGCAGGGCCGATCCTGCTCTCGGTGCCCTTGCATAAGCGCTGCTCTGCTTCGGAGGCGATTACAGCCCGTCCCGTTGCGCATCGAACCCGCTCCCCCTTCATGCCTAGTCTGCTTAAGCTAAGCGGGCCGTATTCAAGGCCAATCGCAAGACCTAACTCCCCAGTGTCTCCACCTTCAGACTTCAGATGTTCAATGGCAGATAGAAAACTGCTGCGGAGGGCCCCGACGCATTGGACGGCGGTACTCACAGTCGCTTCGGCATCCGTTGTGTAGGCCGTCCCCTCAATCAACATTCCATGAAGGCAATCGCCGATGAACCTTACGCGGCGCCCGCCGAAGTCACTGTGCGTGACGGAGTCCAGTTCCGAGCGGACGACATGCAACGTGCGGACCAAATTCTCCGGATTCTCTTCAAGGTGCTGATCCACAAATGCCGAGAAGCCATCGATATCAGCGTATACGGAAACGCCCTCGAAGTTCTTTGAGTTCCCGGGGGTAAGAGCATCAAAATTCAGATCCGACAAAGGCGGGGTTGGTCTGCTGAACTCAATGCTGCCAATGGGGGTCTCTTCCTGCTCTTCCTTCCAAAGCTTGATGATCTTGTCTTTCGACGTTTCGAGCTTGGCCTCATCAACGCAGGTGGCTATCTGCTCGTCAGTAAGGCGGGTAGAGCGGTCCTTGTCACCGTCCAGTGCGGGGAAGCCCATGACGGATCGCGCTGAGTTTGTGAGGTAGATGCCTTCTGTGCTGGCATGTCCAGCGCACTTGGCAGCGTGATTAGCAGGACTTCCGAGGAAAAGGGGCTCGCGGCCTCCGCGCCGACCGTTGTTGACCGCCAGAGCCAAGCCGCTATCAATACCTACGCGGACACGTGCATTTGGAATGTGCTCGTCGGCATCCCCTGTTTCTGCCAGGACTTCGTCAACTAGTTTTGCGATGGCGACGGCTTTGGCCACCCGTCGGCGCTCTTCATCTTCCCCGTAAGGCTTAGCGACAAGGGCATGCAGGCGCTGGTTATGGAAGTCGACGCGCTTGGCGTTGCTCTCTTCAAGAATGCGATGGACAGCGCGATAGTGCTGGTTGAGGAACTTTAGGGTGCGCTTGTGACAGGTAGTGCCCTCATCCTTCGTACAGGCCAGGATTTCGTCAATGTTGACGATATCGATGTAGACGTGAGCCGCATGAATGCGATACGCCCGCCTTGCTGGGATGCTCTCCAGTGAGGTGTCGCGCTTGTAGTCGAATATTTCCACATCTCGCACTTCCTCGTAGCGAGACTTGATTCGCTTTTCCGCGCGGTCTTCCTTCCAGCTATGACCCATCTCAATATCCTCTCGTCCAGTAAAGGTAAAGCTAAGGGGGCACTTCGCTGAGGCCCAGGCGTCGCCCCATGCACTGGCGGCGGCTCGTTGAACCTGTATATTGTGTCTTGGTTCACACTTTCAAGGGGGCGAAGTGGCCACTGGACTTATTGATCGATTCCGCTCAGATGGAGGGCGGAGGCTGCTCGCTGCATTATCTGAAGTTCGACTACTCGCCGGGATCGGCGGCTTGCCTGAGTGGCTCTTGGACCGGGGGGAGCTGCTAGAGGTCCAGCCGGGCGAGTCATTTGTCGAGCAGGACGGGGTGGACACCGAAGTGTTCTTTATCGTTGCTGGGTCTGTTGATGTAGTGATCAATGGAAAGACCGTCAACATCCGCCATACAGGAGATCATGTGGGCGAGATGGCTGCGATTGAGCCAGCTCAGAGGCGCGCAGCAACGCTGGTGGCCCGGGAGCTCAGTGTTCTGCTAAAGGTCGCTGAAAGCGATTTCATTGAAATGGCGGACGGTCACCCGATCATCTGGAGGCGGCTGGCCGCCACACTTTCGAGGAGACTTCTGCAAAGGAATAGCCTTCTCGCTAAGCCTCGCAACCAAGTCCGGGTGTTTGTCATGTCTTCGGTGGAGGCGCTTCCGGTCACCCGCCTCTTGGAACAGCACTTCGAGCACGATCAGTTCTTGACCATTGTCTGGGGGCATGGTGTGTTTCGCGCGTCAAATTACACGTTGGATGACTTGGAAAAACAGCTGGAAATTTCTGATTTTGCTATCGCCGTTGCACACGCGGATGATCTGGTGATTAGTCGTGGAGACGAGTGGCCTGCGATGCGTGACAACGTTGTGTTTGAGCTTGGTATGTTTATTGGATTTTTAGGCAGGCAGCGCGCTTTCTTGATGGAGCCTAGGGAAGATAAGTTGAAGCTTCCGAGTGATCTTGCGGGGCTGACTACGGTTTCCTACCGTTATGTGCCTGGGGAGGATGCCAGAGCGAGGCTAGCTCCGGCTTGCAACCAAATTCGCGACATCATTCTCGCTATGGGGCCACGAGACTAATCATGGCGCTTCTCGAAGACATGCAGGGCACTGTTGCAACAATCTTCAGCAGTACTTGGGACAGGCGAGAGGGGCGCGTGGTTCCGGATCCGGAGGATCTGCGACTCGGCAATGACGCTGTTGAATTTTCGCGGGCTACCGTGCTGTATGCGGATCTCCACGGCTCTACGAACATGGTCGACACTGAGGAATGGTGGTTTAGTGCGGAGGTCTACAAGGCATTTCTGCATTGTGCTGCCAGCATCATCAGGGCCGAGGGTGGCGTGATCACTTCTTACGACGGTGACCGTGTGATGGGAGTCTGGGTAGGAGATCGTCAAACGACACCGGCAGCGATTGCAGGTCTGAAGATCAACTACGCTGTGAACGAAATCATCAATCCTGCGCTTAAAAAGCAATATCCGGCATTGAACCGAACCGTCAGGCAGAGCGTCGGCATCGACTCTAGCGCGCTTCGTGCTGCCCGCACTGGCGTCCGAGGTGGGAATGACATTGTTTGGGTTGGGCGGGCCGCAAACTATGCGGCAAAGCTGACTGAGTTGGATCTCGAACCCAAGACTTGGATCACCGCCGACGCGTTCAACTTTCTGTTGGACGAAGCCAAGTTTGGTGGCCAGTCAAAGCAGTTGATGTGGAAAGGGTTCAGCTGGACCGAGCAGGGTGGCATTGCTATCCATGGTTCGACTTGGCAATGGAAGGTCTAGCGGCCGCCGTCTCTGTGGCGAAAAATCCGTCGCTTAGCCAAATCAACAATCCAAGCAAGAGCGCACTTAGGCATTGCCCTTCGGGCAATGCGTGCGCAAGAGGCTGTGCCCCTTGACCCCCTAAAAATCGCTTGCCAAAGCCTAAATCGTAGGCATAAAGGCAAGTGCGGGGGCCAAAAACAAGGAGCATCAATGGCCATCTATCACACAAGAGTAAAGACCTTCAGCCGTGCCCAAGGGCACGCATCCACCGCCGCCGCTGCCTACAGGGCGGGGCTGCTCATCATCGATGACCGCACCGGTCTACGGCACGACTACCGAAGGCGAGGGGGCGTTGTCGAAACCCGGTGTCTGGCGCCGGATGAAGCGCCTGACTGGGCTTTCGATCCTCGGCAGCTCTGGCCCGCAGCCGAGGCCTCAGAGCGCCGAAAAGACGCTACCGTTGCCCGCGAGTTCGAGGTGGCGCTGCCACACGAACTGAGCAAAGAGCAGCGTTCCGATCTGGCGGCTGAGATTTCGCGCTGCTTGGTCCAGCGTTACAGGTTCGCTGTCCAATCCAGCATCCATGAGCCGCAGACCGCTGACGGGCTCAACTATCACGTCCACATCCTAGCCACGACCAGGCGTATGGACGCAGAGGGACTGAAGGACAAGACCAGGGAGCTGGATGGTGGCCCCTCAGGTCGAGGGGAGGTCGAATGGATCCGCGCAATGGTGGGGGAAGCCATCAATGCTCACTTAGCCGCTGCCGGTGTCTCGGCCCGTGTCGATCACCGCAGCTTGAAAGAGCAGGCGGCTGAGGCCGTAGAGCAAGGGGATGAGCTCACAGGGGTGGAGCTTTCTCGCGCTCCTGGGATTCACATGGGCAAAGATGCGACCGCAATGCATCGCCGAGGCATGGATACAGATCTGAAGCAGGGCAATGACGGGATTGCAGAGGCTAACAATGCTGCTTGGGATCGCGCCGTGGCCCAGATGGCAGAAGAGGGCAGGTTGATGGACCCCGCGTCCGATCAGGCAGTGCCGGTTGGCTCGCGCCAGGTTCCACTGGGCCCCGCCATGGGACCAGTGCTGTCTTCCGACGTGGTGAGCCCTGTGGTTGAAGCGGTGGAGGGAGGCCTGCCAGTTGAAGCGGTTGCCGATGACCGGGAACAGCAACCGCACGCCATCGCATCAAGGCAGGCCCTGCAGGAAGTGTTGGGGGTGTGGGCGGAGGCGTGGATAGAGGCGCTGCGAGATAGGCTCAAATTCACGGGCAGGTTGTTGCGCAGCATCACGGCTTTGATATCGGCTCACGGAACATTGCCCAGACTACGCGTTGATCTAGAGGAGCTACTCGCGCGACTGAAGAAGTTGAAGCGGGATGCTCTTCGCTTCAGGCGTAGGCTGAAAGCTGAAGATCGTGCCCAGCACGTATTGGCCCAAGCAGAATTTGCCTTGGAGAACTTCGAAAGCCAGAACCCGCGTCCAGGGCTCCTGAATCGCTCAGACTGGTCGCGGCGTCGGGCGCGCCGTGTCAGAGCTTTTGAGTTGGGACGCGAGGAGTATCAACGCGCTCACGAAGCCACTGGCCCCAAGGCTCAGGAAGACTACAGCCGTCGAACAGGCGAGTCGTTGTCGCAGCTGGAGAACTGGAGTGAAGTGTTGCTTCGGAGATATCCGGTGGAGGATGCGCCCACTGACGCTCCTGCAGCCCCCATTCCAGCTGACCCTTTGCTCCTAATGAATCCAGTCAAAGAGCCCGGAGCGCGGTTGCACTGATAGACAAGCGAAGGCCCCGGCGAACCGGGGCTTTGGCCCACCTCTGGTTTCGCAAACTCAGTGGTAGGTAGGTCCGCGAGTGGGCTTGGATGCCGCGCCACGGCGCTCTGAGATCATGTCGCTCAGCTGCACCTGATCGCGCTCTACTAGGCTCTCCCTGACTCTCACTGTAGGTTTCAGGGTGTGGTCGTCAGCAGGAGGCTTCGGGTGCATGCATCGGTTGATCAATTCGTCGGCGATTTCGAGGGCATGGATGATGTCCTCGATCCGCTCCTGCGTGTCTCGGGTCCGGTCTTGGGCAATCAACGGGCACAGCACTCGACTAGCGATAGCCAGCTTTCTTTCTAACTGCATATGAAGCTCCTAACATGGGGGAGCTTTCATAAAACCATCATTTGCGTTGATCGCAAGGCTTTGACCCCGATCCTAGGCCGCTTCCGCCAGTTGATGGCGTTGCCTAATCATTGTCGCCGCGATCCACCGGGCGCTGCGACGCCTTCGATGGCTTCCTCACGCGACTTGCTGGCGTCTTGGAGTGCGCGCTTTTGGCGAGAGCGACTGCTTTTCGTTCACGTGCAGCCGCATTGACTGCCCTCCGCTTCGCTCTCAGTTGCGCTTGCCTGAGAGACTGCGCTGCCTCTCCCGGCTGATAGACCGGCAGACCTTCGGGAACGGGGAGAAGCGCTACCGCGTCTGCGCGCGATTGGAGCGTGGGCACAACCGAGAGTTCAGGCAACGCCAAGCCTCTGATCGTTTCCAGAAGTGCTTGAGCATCTTCTCGCCCATTGACGTTCAGACCGGTGAGCTTAGTCCCATTTGGCAGCTGGATGTTTCCGGTCCACTGGTTGATGGAGCCGCTGACGACTTTCAGCAGGTCCTCTCTATCCTTGTCATCCATGCGGCTACCCCTCCAGCGCTCGAATGCTTCGGAGAGTGCCACAGCCATGCGGGCCGCGACGAGGCGGGCAAGGTCAACAGCAGACGGAGGAAGGCGGCGGACCAAGAAGCGTGAGCCGATAGCCTCGCGCAGGTCTACAGGAACAAGAAAGCGGACATGAAGTCCGCTAGGTCGGCGTAGAAGATAGGGCTTAGGCAAGGGGCGATACCTCAAAAGATCCTTTTGGAAAGATCGTTTTTCGGTATCGCGCCCTGCCAAAACCCAACAGAATCAGCAAGATACAGCTGAACTGCTTACAGATGGTGGAGGTGGGCGGAATTGAACCGCCGTCCGAAGGCACTCCATCCCCAGCACTACATGCTTAGCTCACCGTTGAATCTCATCCCCGAGCAGCACGGTGTGCAAAGCGCACCCGGGAACCAGCCTGTTGTGTTCTTGTGCCGGACTGACAGGCAGCCGCCCAGCGCGATTCCATGATAATGACTCTACGCTGCGAGCATGGACACAAGCAGTTTCGAGGCTCCGCCTAAGTCGGCAGAAGGTCACGCACCGCAGTTTTTAGGCTGCGAGGGCGACCGGAGCGTAGTTGTCGTCGTTGGCAACTAGAGTTTTGCAGCTGGATTTACGAGGAAAGCTACCCCCTCGGCATGCGCCAGGCGACTTCACAACCCCCGTCGAAACCAATGCACCCCCGGTTTCTTCAAGTATTGCAAGGCTTCTGGGGTCAATGCTGGCAAAAAGCTGGCACTGAAAGCTGGCACTGACCCTGCCTAACGACGCGAATACTACGGCAATCTTCCTGAACAGTCACGGGCCAAGATGGACGCATTCAGTTTTCAATCGCGGTTCCGAGGCCTTCCATAGCCTATGGCAGAAGGTTCGCAGAACGTTCTTGTTGACAAAGTCTGGTCTTTAGTGGAAATTTGCGGACACTAGGAGTGTCAACCAGTCCCTTCCAAACCAGAGGTTTTGTCAACTAATGGATACTGTTCAGATTCTGGAGCACTGTGGCGTTACCGAGCGTCACTGTGAAGCGCTAGGGCAAGCGGTCCCTGAAGCCTATGCGGCTCTGGCTAAATTGGCTGCCTCCACTCCGATGCTCGGCGGCTTTGTTCAAGGTCGAAGAGGTCTTAGCTATTTGAGAGACATCTCAGTCCAGCACGCATTGGAGGCGAAGGCAGCGGAGACGAGGCTCTTCTTCACCTCTACTGCGTGGAATCGGCACCGCAACTACTGCTTCTTGCAGCTCCAAGTTGGGCAGACCATCTTCACCACCCATTACGCAGGTGCCAACGGGAGCCGAGCGGTCCGCAAGGCCGCATCGCGTGCCGAGCTTGTGATGCGCACGCCTGATCTGTTCGCGGCTACCGGGGAAGAGCCCGACATGAGTCTTGTGGAGAAGAGTGCCTACGTGCAACTTGTGCACGCAGGCGTGACCAAGCCAAAATTCGTGTTGCTGCAGATCCCGAACCGTGATCAGCATGCATCGAGACTGGCGCCTCTGATTTTGGATATGCAGTCCCCTCTGAAGGGAGCTGTTGAAGAGGTGCAAGATAGGCTGAATGAGGCATTTAAGCGCAAGGCCGTAGAGCGCGCAGAGCAGGGTAATCGTGCAAGCTAAGTTTGAACCACGGCGTCTGAAGCAGGCCCGCGCGCTGCGTCGCATGACGCTGGCTGATCTGGGCGCGCGCACGGATGTGACGCGCCAGGGATTGAGCCAGTTTGAGAACGGGGATCGCGTGCCCGCGCCTGAGACGTTGCTGCGAATCGCCGCAGAATTGGATTTCCCAATCGAGTTCTTCTGGAGGGGTGTGGGGCCAGTCGAGCGCAGCCCGCGCTCCTTGGTTCACTATCGTTCACTTCGCCGGACGCGTGACACAATCCTGGATAAGCAACGTGCAGCTGCGGTCTTGGATATGGCAGCTGCGGTTATGGATGCGATGCAAGAGCATGTGGATTACGCTGACGCAGACATTCCGAAGATCTCGCCCGATGTCGACCCGTTATCGCTGAGCGGCGATGAGGTTGAAGAGGTTGCTAATGCGGTCCGCAAAGAGCTTGGCTTGGGATTGGGGCCAATCTCCGATGTAACGCTGTTGGTGGAGAACCGCTCGATACCTGTGATGCATTTTCCATTGCCTGACGGAATGGATGGACTGTCGGCATACTATGGTAGGAGGCCTTTCATCGTAGTTTCATCCGACGCGACGCGGGATCGCTCGCGCTTGAACGTGGCGCATGAATTTGGTCACCTGGTTCTCCATGAGTCGATCTCTGTCGAAGGTGAGCTCGACATCGAGACGTTCCGGTTGGTTGAAGATCAGGCTTGGCGGTTTGCGGGTGCCTTGATGCTGCCGGCTGAGTCGTTCCTAAAGGATGTCTATAGCACCTCTTTGGATGCACTCCTGTTGTTGAAGAAGAGGTGGGGGGTCTCCGTCGCCGCAATCATTAAAAGGCTGCAGGTACTCGGGATTCTTAACCAAGATCAGGTTAAGTATCTGAACATTCAGAAGCGCCAGAGGAACTGGAGTCGCGCAGAGCCGGGCGACGATGCTCAGAGGGAATCCTCGCGGCTGTTCCGTCGTGCTGCTGACTACTTGTCAGCTGAGGCGGGTATCCCGCTCCATCAGTTCGCTGCAGAAGCTCGGCTTCCTCTGCCAATCCTGGCAAGTGCTTTGGAAACGACTCCTGCGGAGTTGATTCCTCCGCGGATGGAAAATGTGGTGCAATTCCGGCCTAAGGGTTAATCGGCTCCGCCTAGACTAGATCGGAAGAATGCCGCTGGGGGCTAGCTCTTTACCTCTCACACTGGATTGGCTGCTGCAGAAGCGGCCAACCATACTTCGGCAGTCTTAGCACCAGCATCAGGGACCATGGAGGGGATCCAGCGCCCGTACTTCTTGGCTGTGATCGTCCAGTCTCGGTGACCCATCTGCCGCGCCACCCACATCACGTTCTCACCGGCGCTGAGCGCCTGGGAGGCGAAGGTGTGTCGCATCTGATACGGGTACCGGTACCGGACGCCGGCCTTGCGCAGCGCGCGCTGCCATTCGCCGGCGCGGATGCTCTGATCTGACCCCCACCGCGCGCTCGTCCTGGGATCGTGGAAGACGAACTCGCAGGCGGTGGCGGTGTGGGCCCGCTGTGCCTTCAGGGCGTCGATCGCCGGCAGCAGCAGCTGCACCTCGCGCACGCCGGACTCGGTCTACCGCCTGGCGCGCGCGGATGGCAAGTCGTTCGACGAGGCGGTGAAGTTTGCCCGCGACGCGATCTTCGACACGCACTTCGACTACAGCAACGCCAACCGCGCCCGCTTCATGCAGAGCGGCACCGCCAAGGTGCTGCTGATGTTCCGGCAGTACAGCCTGAGCATGACCTGGGCGCTCGGGCGGATGGTGTGGCAGGCCACCAAGGGCCAGGACCCCGAAGTGCGCCAGGTGGCACGTCGCAACTTGACCGGCCTGCTGGGCATGAGCGCACTGTTCTCCGGCGCCATGGGCCTGCCTATGATGGGCATGATCATGGGGGCGCTTAATGGTATCCAGGCCACCTTCGGGGATGACGACGAACCGTGGGACGCAGAGACCGAGCTGCGGGCTTTCCTCACCGGCATGCTGGGGCAGGGCGGGGCGGATCTACTGCTGCACGGGCCGGCCGACAAGCTGACCGGCGCGAACATTTCCGGCCGAGTTGGACTGGACAGCCTGTGGATCCGCGACGCCGATCGCGAGCTCGACGGCCGCGGCATGTTCAACAACCTGCTCGAGCAGGCCGCGGGGCCGATGGGTGGTGTCCTGAAGAACGTGCTGGTCGGCAAGCAGCAGGTCGACGAGGGTCACATCATGCGCGGCGTCGAGACCATGCTGCCCAAGGGACTCAAGGACATGATCAAGGCCGGCCGCTACGCCACCCAGGGCGTGAACACCCTGCGCGGCGATCCCGTCGTGGCCGATCTGTCGCCCTGGGAGATCCTGCTGCAGGCCAACGGCTTCGCGCCGGAAAAGGTGTCCAGGCAGTACGAGACGACCCGCGCGCTGAAGAACTACGAGCAGCACATCCTCGATCGTCGCAAGTCCCTGGTGAATGCCTTCGCCATGGCGCTGCGCAATGGTGGGGCGGGGGACAGGGCATCCGTGTTGGCCAAGATCCGCGACTTCAACAAGGTCAATCCGGAACTGGCGATCACTTCGAGCGGGCTGCAGCAGTCCATCAAGAACCGTGCCCGCTACAGCGCCAGGGCCGAGGCCGGCATCATCCTCAATCCGAAATTGGCCGCTCGCCTGAACAAAGCCGTCACGGAGTAACTGCTGCAACTTTCTGACCTGATCGGATCTGCTTGGATGAAAGCAGTGTGAAGACGCCGGCGATGGTGCCGGCGCTACCGATACAGGGGTCAGTAACCGATGGACAAGAAGGACTTGCGGGTGGTGGCCATTGGAGAAGGAAAGCAGGAGAACGGCCAGCCCATGGACAGTGGTGCTGGTTTTCTTTCCCCTGCAACAGGCTTGGAGGTGGGGCCCAAGGCATCCAGGGGGCGGCACTCCCGCCGCCAGACACTGGAGAAGGGCATGGAAGATGAGCGCCATAGGGCTCAGGTGGTCTCGATGGAGGCCTTCAAGGCAGGCCGGGCAGGGCGGGTCCCCGCGGAGGTGCTGGAGATGTATGACGAGCTGACCCGCGACCAGCACGCGCTGGTGCGGACCTCGACCTTGCTTCTGGCAGCTCTGCGGAGGCGATTGGGCCTGCCGGACCTGTAAGGTTCACGGGGCCGCCGCGGCGGCCCTTCAGCGGCCGAGGACACTCACGGCGCGACAAGGCCGGCGTACTGCCCATGATCACTGGAGGGATGAACGTCGTCACGGGACGAAAGCACACGGGGCAGGGGCGTCGCGCCAATCATGTGTTGACGCGGCCACTTAGGACTGTTAAGAAATAAACGTCGCGAGTAAAGAGGGCAAAGTAGCAAGGGGTGCGAGGAAGGTTCTTAGAGTTGTTGACAAAGACCTACTAAAGCAAGGAATGCACATGAAAGGCAAAATTGTATTGCTGGCATTGACGATGAGTGCGGTGTTTTTCTCAGCCTACTCCCAGACTGTCACTCTGCCGCCGGTTAAGGTTACTGCGCCAAAAGTAGGAGGGGGGCAGTTTAGCTGTCTCGGAACCGCATGTGCCGGCGCAGTTAATCAGGAGGCATTCGCAGCCCATCAGCGGTTTCTAGAAGAGCACGCGCGATATCCGGATGAGCCGCCAGAACTCGATCAGGGTCGAGTCTGCAGGGCGATGCGCGCAAGTCGCCCTTCAAACTGTGATTATGGATCCCCACCATCTGTTCCTGGATTTAGTCCCGGATGGAGCCCAAATGGGTGTGGAACGGGGCCTCGTGCAAATTGGTTTCTGGATAGCGCTCTTTCTCAGTCTAATTCGTCAACCTATTCGGGAGATCTAAATGCCCCGTTTGCAGGCGTGAGCTTTCTCGCTGCATGTAATAGCCATGATGCCTGTTGGGGCAGTGCGATGCATCGAGGCACCTGTGATATTCAATTCCGAGGAGCGATGGAATCCGCTTGCTCAGGGCAGTCAAATCCCGACTCTTACAATGTTTGCATGGGGTATGCCGGGATGTACCACGGCGCCGTTTCGACTACGAATGGGTCAAACGAAGCGTATGCAAAGGCGGTTAGTGAGAATTCCTGTGCTGCCTGGGTTCATGACATGAAAGCCAATGGATGTGCACCATGAGTACTAAATTTGGCGCGAAATTTGCGATTTTTTCCGCAATATCGGCAAGTCTATTGATTGCTTGTGGACAGCCTCCAGAACAGGTGGTTGGTAAGGCTGAGTCGCGTTCCAGTGATTCTGCATTTGGATCTAAAAAAGCAACTGAGGGGGGCGGGTACTCCACGTTCAAGTGGGATGGTGATGGCTCTTCATTATCTTTCGAGCAGCGTAAATATCTGGCCGATCTTTCGATTCGATATAATGGGATTTTTGCGGGCCTAGACGGAAAGCCCGAAAGTGAGGTCGATGCGTTGGGTTTTCCAACCTCCAAAGAATGGCTGGATGCGAAAGATCTCACCGACGATGAGCTTCTAAATAGGGCTAAGCAGGGGGATGTTAAGGCGAAGGCGTTTTATGTTGATAGGGGGCTGGTTAAGCTTGAGAGCCTGTTGTCATCTTCTGGAGCTGAAAATATTACTGAGGTATTTCAGGCTTCGCCCGCTGCTCGTGATGAATATCAGAAGTTGGCGATTGATACGCAAGTTGCCGCTGCCGAGATTCTTAAATTTCATCCCAGTCCATTTGCCGCATACTTGTTCGGGCAGACTAGCGCCGTGACTGGTGGGATGCAGTTCCCTATTGCTGCCTCAATAGCAGTTGCCGGTGACTTGGGCGACACGAGGTCACCAGAATTGCTTCAGGCCTTTTCGAATAAGGTTGGGGCAATGGATTCAAGTGCCGTAATGAGTAGCTACAACAATATGCGGAATATTGCGGGCTTGAAGTGAGGGGCGTATGAAAATATTCGTGATAGTGGCTATATTTTATTTGACAGTCTTGATTATGTCGATGCCCGCCCTTGTCCGCTCTCGGCAGGGTTGGGAGTATCGTGCCAGCGTCGCGGCGTTGCTGCTTTTGTCTATCGCTCCGGTTTTTGCGGCTTTTTTTGCTGTGAATAGCGCGCCTTACTTTAATTTATATATTCCTATTGCAGTTCTGGCTGGCTTGCTCTATGTGGCAAGCTTCTTGTCGTCGGTGGTATCTATTTTCCTGTATTTCAATCGGGCTCGCGGCTCTGTTTATTGGCCGGAGAAGTAATGCCATCGCAGGCGCGAGAGTTCACCGATCGGAGGCCGGTAGCCACTGTTGCGGCCAGAGCCCGCCAACCAGGTTTGGTTGGTGGGCTTCCTATTGATCCGACGGCCCATTGCCAGGTGATCAAATGCCTGATGATCAAGGACGACAAATGCACGAACGGCCGAACTGATCAATTTGTCAAATCGTTCAGGCAAACTTGTGGCAGGACGCGGGGGATCTGAAGATGCTGGAAGCTCTTTTCCTGGCGACTGCCAAGGCGGCGCCGGCGACCACTTCAGCGGCGAGTGCTGGCGACGACTGGAAGTGGCTGGTGCCGGTGGCCACGCTGATCCTTGGCTTCGCACTGAAGTGGTTGCAGGACCACTTCACTGACCAGGGACGAAGGCGGCACGAGAAAGACCTGCGTCGGGAACAGCGATACGACGCGCTGCGGATGCGGCGGCTCGACGCTGAGCGAAGCAATTTGTTAGCAATGCAGCCCCTGGTTGTGGCGTTGTTCCGAGCGGGGAGCCGACTCTACGAAGCAAAGAACCAGTCGATGGCGCTAGGGCGATCCTGGGCCGACACTCCGGTGGATGCGGAGCTCAAGCTTGAGCCAGGTCGCATAGCCTCCGAGCTTGTCCCGATTCGGGCGCGCCTTCATTCAACAAATGTCGTCGCTGAGTTTGATGAATTCATCGACTTCATGTGGGATGCACTTTCTTCCGACACGATAGACGAGGCTCGCGACAAATGGCGCATAGTCCAAAGCGCATTCAAGCTTGTTTCCGGGGCCATTGGTGAGGCCACTCGCCATCTCGAAGACGAGGATCGTCTGCTCGGCGATCCGCCGGCCAACTGAGAGAGGTGCCTTGCCAGCTTCAAAAGCTGGCAGAAAAGCTGGCACTACGCTGCCAATCGATGCCCATTTCTGCCCATGTGGCAGGCATGAACGAAAAAGCCCATCAAGCTAAAGCATTGATGGGCTTCGATATTTATGCAGCTTGGTAACCGGCGGAGATGGCGTCACGGGGACAATGCACCCCCGGTTTCTTCAAGTCCTGCAAGGTACAAGGCCTGGTTCGTGTCGCCACGATCAGTACCCGCCTAACGCTGCACATGCTACGCCAAAAAACCTGAACAGTCACCCGGCCCCATGGGGCGCCTGCTAGCATCGACGGTTCGTACAGTCGCCCATGGAAAGGACGGGATGAAGCTCGAAATTGCCGTGACCGACGCCCCCGGCACCCAAGCACTGGAGCTGATCGCCGATGGCCTGGATCAGTTCAATCTGGAGGCCGTCGGCCATGCCGATCGACGCACCTTGGCTGTGCTGGCCACCGATCCGGCCAGCGGTGAAGTGGTGGGTGGCCTGAGCGGGCGCACCTCGCTGGGCCTGTTGTTCATCGACCTGTTCTACCTGCCGGCCGCACAGCGCGGCAATGGCCTGGGGTCGCAGATGCTTGCCGCCGCCGAAGAGGAGGCGCGCAGGCGCGGTTGCCGTTCCGCCGTGCTCTACACCATCAGCTTCCAGGCGCCAGACTTCTATGTGAAGCATGGCTGGACTGTGTTCGGCCAGGTGCCGTGCGATCCGCCGGGCACCAGCAGGATCTTCCTCAGCAAGGACCTGTCTGTCGCTTGAGCGGCAGACGCACGGTATCCGTCACGTCAATCCGCAACATGTTGTAGAGCTTCCGTCATAGCGGATTGCTAACGTCGCGGGCACGAATTTGCGACACACTGGCCACGACCATTCGAGCCAGCACAGAGACGGAGACGGCCGGTGACCGAAGCAATGCAACAGCGCAGCCTGCGTCAGCTGGTTGGCCCGGTAGGGGCCGATTACCAGCGGCGGGCACTGCCGCCCGGCTGGGTCTGGGCGGTGCTGGCGGTGTTGCTGGCTGGAACGTGGGCAACCGAGCTGCCGGCGACGGCGGCAGCTGCGCTGATCGCCAGTGCAGTGGTGGTGCACTGGCCGCGGCGTGGCCGCCTCCATTGGCTGGGCTGGCGGCTGCCGGCGCTGGCGGTGCTGGCCGCGCTGTTGTGGGGCCCGGATATGCTGTCACAGTGGTTCGAGCACGGCCTGGCCTTGACCCTGATGTCGCTGGCCAGCCTCAGCATCGGCGTGCATGTCTGGCAGTCGCGGCAGTTGGCGCGGCAGCTGCAGGCGTCCGCCGATGCGATGGATGATGCCCAGCTGCTGGCCTTGCTGCCGGTTGACGCCGCGCGGCTGGCGCAGCAGTGGAGGGCCGGTGATGATCGCCACGCGCCGGAGCTGTCGGTGGTGATGCACCTGGCGGTGATGCACGCTGCGCTGTCACCGCGCCTGCGCGGGCAGGGCCTGCTGGCGGGCTGATCTGCGTCTTGTAGAGCCGAGCCTGCGCTCGGCTGCTTCTTTGCCGAAGCCGAGCATGGCTCGGCCCCACACGAAGACGGGCCGGCGTCCTTATGCGTCGCGGTTGCCGCGACGCATCACCCGCTGCTTCTCGATCGCCCAGTCACGATCCTTGGCGGCATCGCGCTTGTCGTGGGTCTGCTTGCCCTTGGCCAGCGCCACTTCCAGCTTGATCTTGTTCTTGCTCCAGTACATCGCGGTGGGCACGATCGTGTAGCCATCGCGCTCGACCTTGCCGACCAGCTTGTCGATCTCGCTCCGGTGCAGCAGCAGCTTGCGCTCGCGCCGGTCGTTGGCCACCACGTGGGTGGAGGCCTGGATCAGCGGGGTGATCTGCGCGCCGATCAGGAAGATCTCGCCATCCTTCACGTAGGCGTAGGCGTCGACGATGTTGCCGCGGCCAGCGCGGATCGACTTCACTTCCCAGCCCTGCAGCGCCAGGCCGGCTTCGAAACGGTCTTCGATGTGGTACTCGTGACGGGCACGCTTGTTCAACGCGATGGTCTTGTTGGCCGTCGCGCTCTTTGCTTTATCCTTGCCGGTGTTCTTGCTCATTTCCGTATTGTCTCCGATTCGGGCCCGCCCGGTCGATTGCCGAAGCGTCCTGTATTCATGCCTACTATCCGCCGCAGTGCCCTGGTCGAACATTCGGCCGCGCGCATGTTCGATCTGGTCAACGACGTCCAGGCCTATCCGCGCCGTTTCCGCTGGTGCTCCGACGCCCGCATCCTTGAGCAGGGCGAAGACCGGCTGGTCGCTCGCCTGGACCTGGGCCTGGGTTCGTTCAGTACCTGGTTCCAGACCGAAAACACCCTGCAACGTCCGCACAGCATCGACATGCAGCTGCGCGAGGGGCCCTTCAAGCAACTTCACGGCCGCTGGGAGTTCCATGCCCTGGCTGAAGATGCCTGCAAGGTCACCCTCACCCTGGACTTCGAGCCGAGCTCACGCCTGCTGGGCCCGGCGCTGGCGATCGGCTTCCAGGGCTTGGCCGATCGCATGGTCAACGATTTCGTCCGCGTCGCCGACGAGGGCTGAACGATGATCGAGGTCGAGGTCGTGCTGGCCTGGCCACAACAGGTGCTGTCGCGCCGGCTGCAGCTGGAGGAAGGGGCTACCGTGGCTGATGCAGTGGCAGCGGCCGGGCTCGAAGGCAGTGCCGACTGCCCGGCCGCTGCGGTGCATGGCGTGCTGGCGCGGCCGCAGCAGGTGCTGCTGGATGGTGATCGTGTGGAGCTGCTGCGTGTCCTGCAGGCCGACCCGAAGGACAACCGCCGGCGACGTGCGCGCGGCGGATGATCCTCAAGACCCGTCCCGAAGGACGGGCAGGATGGCTCAGCGGCCGCCCTTCTTCTTCTTGTCCTTCGGCAGATTGCGGCCGAACTGGCGCACGGTCTGCTGGGCAAGGGCCTTGTCGTTGGCCGGGAAGTAATCGCCGTCCCAACGGGTGACCACGTCATTTTCGAAGTACACGACGAAATTCTTCACGTCGGTACGGCCCAGGCGGTTCACGCGCTCGGTCGAGGTGTAGTCCCAACGCTGGGCGTGGAACGGATCCGGCACCGACGGGGTGCCCAGCAGGGCAGTGACCTGCTGCTTGCTTTGCCCGACCTGCAGTTTGGCAACGGCATCTTCCCGGATCAGGTTGCCCTGGTAGATGGGTTGCTTGTAGATGATGCCGCACCCGGTGGTGGACAAGGCGACGGCGGCGACCAACAGGAGATTGCGCATCGGGACTGGCGGTTGGGGAAATCAATCCGATGATACACTCCCGGCGTGCCACCGCGACCCAATCCGAGGCAGCTGGCGCTAAATCGCCAATGAACGGAGACCTATGGAAACCCACGACCTGCGTAAAGTCGGCCTGAAGGTGACCCATCCGCGGATGCGGATCCTGGCGCTGCTCGAGCAGCGCAATGCCCAGCACCACATGACCGCCGAAGACATCTACCGCCAGCTGCTGGAGCATGGCGACGAGATCGGCCTGGCCACGGTGTACCGGGTGCTGACCCAGTTCGAGGCTGCCGGCCTCGTGCTCAAGCACAATTTCGAAGGCGGCCAGGCCGTCTATGAACTCGATCGCGGCGGCCACCACGACCATATGGTCGACGTGGACAGCGGCAAGATCATCGAGTTCGAAAGCACCGAGATCGAAGACCTGCAGCGCAAGATCGCCGCCGATCACGGCTACGAGCTGGAAGAGCACTCGCTGGTGCTGTACGTGCGCAAGAAGCGCAAGTAAGCCCCGCAGCCAGCTGGTTGCGACGAAACCCCGGGCATGCCCGGGGTTTTTCGTTTGTCACCGTAGATCCACGCCACGCGTGGATGGCCCCATCAGGACCTCCAGATCCACCGCCTCGGCCATCGCCCGGTTCCCCGCATCGCCCGGGTGCAGGTGGTCGCCGGAGTCATAGGCAGCCGCCATCCGTGAAGGATCGGCCGGATCACGCAGGGCGGCGTCGAGGTCGATCACCGCATCGAACGGACTGTCCGTGCGCAGCCAGGCATTGAGCTGCCGGCGCTGGGCATCCTTGCCAAGGGCGTAGTAGTCGTCCAGCGGCGTGCCGGGCAAGGCACCGGCAAACGGTGTCAGGGTCGCGCCGAGGATGCGCAGCCCGCGGGCATGGGCGCGTTCGGCCAGGTCGCGGTAGCCGGCCTGCAGCTCGGCCAGGGTCGGCCGCGTCTCGCCGCGAGCAAATGCCGTGCCTGGCCAGCTGATGTCGTTGATGCCGATCAGCACGATCACACTGGCGACGCCGGGCTGGTCGAGCACGTCACGCTGGAAGCGGTCCAAGGCCGATTGTCCCATGCCATCGCGCAGCAGGCGGCCGCCGGAAATGCCCGCATTGACCACCGCCACGCTCTCTGGCGCCAGTCGCGCGGCGAGGTGATCGGTCCAGCGCTGGTCCTGATCGAGGCTGGCGGTGGCGCCATCGGTAATCGAATCGCCGATCACCACCACACTACGCGCGCTGGCCGCCGCCTCCACCTCGATACCCGACAACAGCAGGCGGGCCGTGGTGCTGCTGGCGCCTTGCAGCGCGGGCCATTGATGCTGGTCACCCGGCGCAATCCAGCTGGTCTGCCGCCCCTCCTGTTCAGGGGTGAGATATATCAGGGGGGGCTGCGAGATATCTAGCCGGAAGACCCCGGAAGAAGGCTGGCAATGGCGGATCGGGATGGAATGCCATTGCGCCTGGTGCAATCAGGGTGCGGTGCGGAACAGACTCATCTGATTGAGGTTGCGATCCCGGAAATTCGCCCTGGTGAGCAGCTTCCGAATCCCTTGCTCAGACATTCTGTATCGCTTCGCCAAACCCGGAACGGTAGCTCCATTGCGGTGGGCATCCAGTATCTCACGCTCGCGCGGGCTGAGCTTGAATGAGGCGTCCTGGGGAAAGTAGATGGTCTGGCCGCCCCAGTCTTCGGCCAAGGTATCCGCCACCGCCGCGCCGATCTGCTCTGCGAAGTCATCGCCGAGGCCGAGCGCGCGCGCAGCCGTAGCCGCCGCCGAAGCGGCATTGGCCAAGAGCTCGTTGCGGCGGGCCTCCATCGACTTCATGCCGAAGGAGCTTCCCGCCGGGCACGGCGATTGGCGTCGATCTGAAGAGCGGCAATCACTTTGGACAGCTGATCCGGGTTGCACCATTCCAGGCGTCCTACCTTGAACATGCGGCGGGCCACCGAATGTGCATATTCCCACTCGCGCCCCGAATCAGCCAGCAGCGCCTCGATCTTGGACAGCTGCGGGGACAGGTCGCCCTTGGGACGGCCGGCCCAGCGCTTGGCGGCATACGCTGCCTTGGCGGGGATGCCACCCAGGCGGCGCAACTCGTTGGCGATCGCATCGAGCTGCCGGCGATCGCACTTGCCGGCGCTGCGCTGGGCAACGCCATGCTCCCTGGATACACGCTCGACCAGGTCACGGTAGACGTCCTCGGAGAGGCCGAGCTTCTTGGCACCGGCGTGGATCGCGGCCAGTACCCGGTTACGGCCGTCGCCGGCCTTGCGAGCGCGGGTCATGCCTTGCTCCTCGCACCCTGAGCAGCTCGGAGGGCAGTCTGCCAGGCCGGAATCTCCAGGCCGGACTGATCCACAAGCCGCAGCAGGCCGTCGCGTGCACCAGGCACGATACGGCCACCGGCTTTCAGCACCTCAGCGACCTGGCTCTTCTTCGTCAGAGGATCACGGCGCATCAGCGGTTTCCTCCTCGCTGCCGGTTTCGGTCAGCTCCTGCTGGATCAGCAACAGCGTCCGCGTGCGGCACTCGTTGAAGCCGTCGCGCCATGCCTGACCGGGTGTCAGGTCGTCAAAAGGCCCTCCAATCTGTTCGCTCAACCACATCGGCGGCACACATTGATGCCAGTTCAGGGTGTTGGTCGGCAGCGGGAGCCGGAAAAGTGGGATGGTGTAGGTCGCCCGCATTACCGGCCAATAGCCGTTCTGGCTTTCACTGCCCAGCTCCATGAGGTCTGCCGCGACTGCCCGCCGCAGTTCGCGGTCGGCGAAGAACGCCGGCTTCGAACCGGCCGGCATCAGGTGGCTAAGAGCTGCATCCACCGCCGCTCGGACGGCCGAGCGTGACGGGCCGTTGGCCAAGGCTCGCGGCGCTGCCTTGTAGGCCCGCCATGCGGCTTCGTACACGGTCTCATCCATGAGGCACCTCCACTTCCTCAACCTGCATGTGGCAGGGATCGAGGTCGGGTCGGTCGTCCCAATCGACCAAGCGGATCCCGTGAGGTGATGGCCACCCTTCCAGCTGGTCAAACTCGCGCTGCATGCCTTCGGTCGAATAGCTGGAGTTCACGTCCAGCAACCACCCCATGAACTCGGCGCCAGCCATCTTGATGACGACCAGTACCGCGTCACCATCGGCTTCATCAAGGCGCTCTTCGGCGCCCGTCCAGAACTTGTTGATTTCCGCCGCCAGCTCCGGCGTCAGGATGCTGTGGTCGATCTCCAGCAGCACTTGGCCTTCGCCCCAATCACGTTCAATTCTGTAGCGCTTGATAGTCATGTTGGGCCTCACTGGGTCTTGGAAAGGTGGAAGGCCTGTTCCAGCACCAGGAACAGGCGGCGAATCTCGCCGCTCTGCAGGGCAAAGCGGGCGTCGAACTCGGCGCGGCGGCCGTCGGCATCGGCCTGCTCCAGTTGGGAGAGCGCGCCGTCCAGGAACTTCAGCTTGCGCAACACCAGGTCATCGCCCAGCTCGAAGGACAGCGCGTCCTCCAGCACCAGGGCCAGCTTGGTGACCTGCTTGCCGGCATCCAGATGCTTGTCGATCTCGTCGCTGCGCAGTTCCTGGTCGCTGCAGCGCACCTTGGCGCCACCCTCGACCGGATCGCGCAGCTCGGCGGACTCTCCAAGGGATAGCCCGTCCGGCAGCGGCTCGCCAGCGATCCAGCCGGTCAGGATCGAGCGCGGCGCGACCTGGGCATTCAGAGGGACTGCCGGGAAGCCGCCCAGCAAGCCGCGGATATCGGACACGAAGGCCTCACCCACCCTGCGGCTGGAGGTGTCCACGGCCACATAGCCGTTGGCAAGGTCCACAATGGCATCGTGGCGGCTGTTCTTGACGAAGGCCTTGGGCAGCAGCTCGTGCAGGATGTCGTCCTTCATGCGCTTGCGCTCACCGCCATCCGGTCGACGCCCTTGTTCCTGTTCCATGACCTGAAGACGACTCTCCAGCGCACGGTTAACCACCGCGCTGGGCAGAATCTTGTCCTCGCCACCCACCGTCAGCCAGAGGAAGTCGCCCTGTCGGCACGACAGGCGCTCCTGCTCCTCGCGGCCGAAGGGGGAAATGAAGCCGCGCGAGTTCATTTCCAGCGGTCCAACCGGCTTCAGCACGCCATACGGCAGCACGGATTCGACTTCGGAGAAGTCGGTGCTGGTCGGAAAGCGGAACAGCACCAGGTTACGTACGAACATGGTCATTCTCCGAGGGGTTGAGGGAGTAGCGGCCCTGCCACACCACCACCGGCGGATGGAGCAATAGCTTGAGAATGGCGTCGATGGCCGCTTCCGCCTGTGCTTCACACTTCTCGGCCATGCCATGCCCGACCTGGCGAGCGATGGCCACGGCCACGTTCTGCTTTGTCTGCGGGTCGCGCAGGCCACAGATGAAGTCGAGTCCGTCCATTCGCCGGATCGCCTCGGCCGTGGTCTCAGTCATCGCGCCCACCGCCTGCTGAGCGCAGGGACCGCACATGGGCGACTCGGGCGCACCGGTGGGCATGTCGCAGTTGACGCAGGCATGACGCGGCCCGGTGGTGGCCACCTCGGGGTCGGTGCGTTCTTCGAAGTGCAGAAGCGCCGGCTGGGAGATGTGGCGCTTCAGGCGCCAGGGCAATGCGTCTCCGCGCGCCTCGATGTACCGCACCGCCTGGCGGATGGCATAGCGAGCAGCGGTCGCGTCTTCGCCCTGGATGTTGCCGCAGGTTGCATCGAAGAAGCGCAGCCCGTCCAGCTTCACGGCCGTCGCGTGGATCTCCACGTCAGCCCGTGCAGCACGGTCGGCGATCTCCACCGCCAGAGCCAAGGTGCTGGCATTCAGGGCACCGCGAACGCCGTCGAAGCGGAAGGTGCAGGTGTCTCGGATCTTCGGCATGTCAGACTCCGGCCACGTCGAGGGAAATCGGCTGGTACTGACCCCGTGCATCGCGCTCGTAGAAGCGCACGTAGGTCTTGCTGCCCACCACCGTCACCGCATCACTGATCGCGGTCATTGCCCGCTGCCAGCGGGCGTCATCGAACTGCAGCCGGCGCAGTGACAGCACCTCTGCCGTCTTGATGCTGCCGTCCTGGCCCACCTTGAAGGCGCTGTTGACCAGGGTGCGCAGCTCAGCGCGTGAGCCTTCGGTCCAGTCGTTCAGGCACTCATCGATGAGGGCCTTGGCGGCCTGCAGGCGCTCATCGAACTGGATGGTGTCCTGGCAGGCGCGCAGGATCTTGAAGCGGCCATCGTAGGAATACAGGCTGACGTTGCCCTTGTCGCCGCCGATCTTGGCGCCGTACTGCTCGCCGCTGAGCTGCACGAACGCGCCGATATCGGCGAACGTGTCCGCCTTGAAGGTGCGCAGGGCTTCGCGCAGCTCCAAGGCGCGCTGAATCTTCTCCTGCACCAGCTGGTCACGCGCCAGATCGATCGGCTTGATCTGTGCCTCGGGTACCAGCCGACCGTTACGGTCCTCGCGGTAGCCTTCGGGGATGGATGGGGTCATTGGGCGCCTCCTTGGGCGGCGGGGGTGACAAACGGTTGGTTGGGCCGAAGGACGTCGGGGACGCCTTCGACGTGGATAGGGCTGGCGGCGGTGAACCAGTCGGCGCGCCAGCGGCGGGCGGCGTCCAGCGAGATGCCGAGCAGGCCGGAAATGCGCTGAGGGGTGAGCTGGCGCGGGTTCTGCGTACGGGCCCACAGTGCAAAGCGCATCGCGCGAAGGTGGTCGTAGCGCTGGCGGCCGGTACGTGCCATCACTCCACCCCGCCGAAGATGCGATCGAAGTGGCTATGCAGCGAATCGACCAAGCGACCACCGAGGTAAGGCGGCAGCTCGCCTTCCAGATCCTCCTGGGACTGGCACACGGTGCCGATGGAGGGCGTCAGCGGGCCCTTGTCGAAGGCGGGGCCTTTGTAGCCGCCAGCAGCGGATTGGGCCTTCTGCGTCCCTGTCGTACCCGGCCGAGTGCCGCGCACGCGCTGTGCCTGCGCGGCGGCCAACTCCGTCGGGTCGATCTTCCAGTCGGGGTTGAGGCGGTAGTTGCGGGCCAGCCCTTCGCCAACGCGCAGGATCATTCCGCATCGCACCGCCTTGGCGACCGCGTTGGACACGTAGCCGCGGTACTGGAAGCCGTGCTCCATCACCCGGTCGATCAGGTCGTCAGACCGGACCACGCTGGCGCCCAGCGACAGGGCGATAGCGTGCTGCAGCGCGGGGCTGGGGATGGCGCTCATGGCTGGACCACCTGCGGCTGGGTGATGCCCGCTTCCGTGCGCGTCAGTACAATGACCGGCGCCGGGCTGGGCGTGGTGCGGGCAACCACGCAAACCACCGCGCGGTGCTTGCCGTCGACCTTGCTGCGCGCCTGCGCGTCTTCGATCGCCTTGGCCGAGTCGGCGAAGGTGTCGCCACCCACCCACTCTGCAGGGACCACCAGGAATTGGCCGCGCTCAGCCATGTGCCACCTCCTTCAGCATCGGCGGACGCTGGGTCCACTCCAGCTGCACGCCCTGGTACTCGGCGGCCATCACGCGGTCCTGGCCGCCGCTGCCGTTGGGCTGGCGGCGCTTGAGGTGACCACCGACCATCGTCGGCGGGCGGTCCAGGACCAGCACCGCGCGACGGCCATTGCTGTGCAGGCCCAGGATCTCGATGCCGCTGTTCTCCAGCTCGCGTGCGGTGTTGGCGGCGGCATACAACACGTCGGAATTGCGTTCATGGTTCATGGTTGGATTCCTCGTCGGTAGCGGGCTTGTCCAGCCCGAGTTGTCCGTACAGATCCGGGAGCGCAACGCGCTTCATTGCGCTGACTTGCTCCAGGGAGGTCATGGCGCGCCCGACCAGAAAGGTGCAGGCGCGGTCCAGTTCGGCCGCACTGGCGGCCAGGTGGTAGCCGTGAGCCGGGTGGGCGCAGATTGGGTGCCCCTCGCGCCGCAGCTGCTCGATGATCTGGCGCAGGCGGCGCTCGTCGGCGGTGCTGGTACGTGAAGTGATCTGCTGCACCAAGTCGCGGGCGGTGATGCCATTGACGGCGCCACGGCGGCCCTGCAGCTGCAAAAGCACCGTCTGTGGGGACAGCTCTTGCGGTAGCAGGGCCAGCTGCATGTCAGATGGCCCCCCGATCAATGCCGGCGGCGATGGCCAGGTCGAGAATCTCGTCCAGTTCCAGCAGCCAGCGCTTGCTGGTGCTGTGCGCGATCACCACCACGCCGCTGTGGATCCAGACCTCGACCGAGTACTCGCGCCCGGTTTCAGGGTCGTGCACCTGGACTTCTCCCACACGCGACGCTGTCGGGAACGTGTGGTAGTCCTGTACCAGCGTCCCGATGGACTTCTTCCGCTGGGGATGCTGGGCACTGTGGCGCTGGCGGTTGCGCACTTGGCCGAGGCAACGCTGGAGGGTCGGAACGGCCATCATTCCTCCTCGTCGTCATCGCCGTCGCGCAGCTGGTCGACCAGCGCACGCAGCTGCTGCAGGTTGAGGCCGTCCAGCAGCGAAGCCATGCTCTGGCCATCGCGCCACTCAATGCCCGCGCGACGGAACAGGTCCCGGTGCATCACCGTCACCTGCTGGTCGGGAAGCTCGGCATCGCGCATCAAGTGAAAAGCGAAGCTGCGCAGGTACTGCGGCCCAGAGGTATTGAAATCAACCATGAGACACCCCCTCGCGCTGTAGCACATCAGCTGGAACATGCGCGGTGATGCGCTCCCAGTTGGCGCGCGGCACGATCACCACCTGCAGGATGTCCACATTCACCGGTGCGGGGCGGTCCTGCATTTCAAAGGGAACCGCGACAACACGCGTCGCAAGCGGCCACTGCGCCGTCATCGGTTCAACCACCATGCCTTCTACGGCCGGCCAGCCTTCGGTTCGGATCGCCATCTCACACCCCCCGCACAACGTCAGCAGTGACGGTCGGCACGCCCAGGTCGGCGGCGCGGTTCATCGCAGCGGTCAGTGCGTTCTGGACCGCCAGCGGATACAGCAGCGACCCGGCGCCGCGCGAAGGAACCAGCTTGGTGCGCAGTGCATCGATGGCACCTTGGTCCACCACCTTGTCCAACGGCACCTGGGCGCGCTTGAAGCGGTGTGCCAGGTAGGCGCCCAGCTCGTTGTCCAGCGGCGGCAGCGTGATGATCTCGATACGCTGCACAACCTCGCGAACCTCCGGGTTGTGCTCGGAGAGCTTCACACCCAGCTCAGGCTGACCGATCAGGATCACCGACAGCAGCGGGCGCAGGCCGTCCTTCAGCTCGCGGAAGCGCTTGAGGTGCTTCAGGGTCGGCAGCGGCAGGCTGTGGGCCTCTTCAATCACCAGGACGTGGCTGTGGCCGGCGCGGGCGCTGTCACGCAGCGACTCGTGCAGCTGGCGGAAGCGGGCTTCGGGGCTGCTCTTGGGCTTGGCCAGCGGCGCGACGGCGGCCATGATCGCCTCGGCGATATGGTGGCTACGCAAGGTCTTGCCCACTGCATCGCTGCCCTCGCTGGCCAGCACGTAGGGCTGGATCACAATGACCGCCTGCTCTTCGCGCTGGATGCGATCGACCAGGTCTTCGCGCAGCGTGCTCTTGCCAGCGCCACTTTCGCCGATCACAGCAGCGAAGCCGCCGTGGCGGGCCACCTGGTACATGCTCTCGCGGACATAGCGGATATCCGGCGACAGGAAGACCTCTTCGGCACTGGTCGGATCGGCGAAAGGATTGGTGGTGAGGCCGAAGTGACGCTTGGCCTGTGGAGTCAAAGCCTGAAAACGCAGTAGCATGGGATCTTCCTCGTCGTGAATGTCGTTGTCGTTTTCGGTGTCTTGCGGTGGGGAAACCGGGGCTGGCGTGACCCCGCACGTCGGCCCCTCTTTTTCATGCCAGGCGGCGTCGGTCACGCCGTGCTGGGTCAGGCAGGAACTGATGGCAGCGCGCACCGCTGCCGGGTCGCAGCTGGTGGGCAGCTGGCCGTGGTTGATCAGGGCGTTGAGGGCCGGACGGCTCAGACCTGCAGCACTGGCCAGGTCTCCCTGCTTGATGCCGGCCTCGGTGAGCAGGCGCTTCAGACGCAGCGTCATGCGGCACCTCCTTCCACCAGGCGCAGACCGCCACGCTCAGGCGTTGCCAGGGTCTTCGCCCAGGATTCGACCTGATCCACAGGCAGGCCGTCAGGCCAGCGCTGAGCGGTGCGGGCATAGTGATCGGCCGTCCAGGCCGAACCCGCCGCCTCCAGCAGAGGCTTCAGGCGCATGGCCGCTTCCACATGGTTCAACGGCGGCAGCTCGGCCCTGATCGACGCGGGCTCAATGCGCTGGGCGGCAAGCACTTGCGGTGCATCGACCTGGGCGATGCGGCCCGAGCGAGGCAGGCTCGGTGCCACATTGGCCTCGCGCAGGTGCTTCATCGGGTCCACCTGACCACCGAAGGCCACACGCTTGGCCTTGCGCGCCACCACTGCCTCGGCATCGGTCTGGACCTGCATGGCAAGGCGGTCCAGTTCCTTGCGGGCTGCGTCGGCCGGCGTCTCTGGAGCCGTCCGATACTCACTGCCCACCTGAGCAGCGCTGTCCAGGAAGCCCCAGTCATCGCGGCCAATGCGCGGCGCGATGTAGTGCACGGGCGCACAATCCTGCGTACCCGGCATCAACACCCTCACGCTGCCGTCCGGATCCAGCGCATTGACCACCACGTCCACGCGCTGGCCGTTGATGAGGCCGGGTACTCCACGCACGTCGTACTGCTGCGCACGGAAGCGGATCATGCAATCGCGCACGGTGCAGGCCTTGGGCGCGCTGGTGGCCAGCTGCCGCAACACCTCCACGGCCGGGGCAAGGCGTAGCTGGTCCGGGGTGATGCGCAGCCACCCATCACGGCGCGTGTAGCCGGTGCGGCTGTGGGTACGGGTGGCGTTATAGGCCTGCGCCCATTCCTGGGCCAGGGTGTTGATTTCTTCCAGGCTGGTGACCGGGGCGCGCAGCTTGAGCAGAGCCTCGAAGTGCGTTTCGATCAGGTAGTTGGCGTTTTCGACCTGTCCCTTGGCGCGTGCATTGCCCACTTCGTTGATGATCGGCTCGATGCCGCAGGCCGCCAGGAAGCTGCTGGTGCTGGTGGCCGTCATGGCGCTGCCCGGATCCATCATCAACAGCTTGGGAACGCCGTGCATCGTGCCGATCTCGCGACGGGTCATCGCATGGATCAGTGCCGAGAGCAGATTGGCGCTGCTTTCGGCGCCCAGCACATAGAACAGCTCGATCGCGCCGCTGGCATGGTCGGTGATGGCATAGCGCCACAGCCGCCGTTCGGCGATCTTGGTGAAGTTGCCTGGCTTGCCGCGGTAGAACTCGCGCTTGTCCATCACCCGTGTGCCGTCATCGGCCAGGTAGAACTGCCGGCTGACCGAGGCGTCGATCTGCCACAGGTGGTTGGGATGCGGAGAAGACAGGCGTGCAGCCGGTGTTGCTGCTGCCAGCTGATCACGGTGGAAACCGTAGTGGCGGATGGCACGGCAGATCGCCGAGGTGCTCAGCTGCACCACCTCGCCGGTACCCTTGTCTACGCGCATCGCCTCGATCTTGCCGTTGGCGCGCAAGGCATCCACGGCTTCTTCAACCGGCAATGCGCCGGTACCGGTCAAGCGACGGGTTTCCTCCACGAGGGCCGCGATAGAGGCGGCTTCATCGCGGGTGAGGGACAGTTCGCCCGCGTCGGACCTGCGCTTGCGGGGCTTGAGAGCCGCCGTCACCTTGGACAGGTGACGGTAGGCGGTCTGGACCGAGCATCCCAGCTGCTCGGCCAGCGCGGAGGCAATGCGCCCCTTGCTGCCGTGCGGCGCCGCCAGCAACTGGCTGGCCGCAGCCTGGATGAGGACCTCGGACACGTCAGATCCCCGTGTCGTTGGTGACAGGGATCGCGATGGCCAGATCCTCATCGTCGCGGGCGATGCGCACCGACGTGAGGAGGCGGCCAATCACGTCGCTCAGGAACCGTGCTGCGTCCTCTTCGACGTGGTTGTCACAGGCGAAGTCGGCCAACGCCTGGAAGGAGGCGCGCAGGCCGCTGCCCTCGCTGCCGATGGCAGCCAGAACGTTCTGCTCGGCTTCGGTGACCGACTGCTTGAGTGCGACCAGTTGCTCGTCGGGCGTGGCGGCCTTCCAGCGGTGCTGCGCCTTGAGGGTCTTCTCAGATTCCTTGTTCAGATCATCACTCAACTTGTTGATGCGCTGATCTTTTGCGTCGGCATCGGCCCTGGCTTCGCGCAAAGCGGCACGCAGCTGGCTGGCGCTCATGCGCTCCACATCGTCCACGGTGATGCCAGCAACCGACTCGCCGGATTCGAGGGCCTGCAGGTCTTCGTCGTCCAGAACCGCCAGTTCCAGAACCTTGGCTTGGGTACCGGCGGCCTTCAAAAGTGACACCGTGTCACTTTTGGAGAACTTCAGGGCGACGGTCATCAGGCGCGCCGCCGTCCGGTAGTTGAATCCTCGCGTGGCAATCTGTTCCTGGAACTCACCATGCGCGGTCTGCTCTTTGATGAGCAGCAGGCCCCGGCCCATTTCGAGGATGTCCTCGACGGAGCGGCGTTGGCGGTATTCGACCATGCTCCAGAGCGAGTCGGTGTCCAGGGCGCCCGCGTAGCCCAGCGTGGTGGCCAGGCTCTTCACCTGCGCTTCGGCCTGCGCCATCACCTGCAGTTCCTGGCTACGCTCGACCAGCTTTCCCGCATCCAGCTCCGTGCCTACCGGCTCAGCCTGGGCGAGTGGCTTGGCGCCGCGCTTGTTGGGTTGCTTCTCTGCCATTTCGATCCTCGTCATCAGTTGGGGCTACGGCTGTAGCGGTTCTTGAAGTCGTCCAGTTGCCGCTCTTCACGAGCCACCTCGGCTTGATGGGCCAGGGCGATCTGGACAATTCGGGGGGACAGGCGCCAGTTGTCCTGATCGAAGGGGGAGCGTTCGACCAGGCCGTCCTCGGCCAGGCGCTGCAGGTTGCGCAGCGTGGTGCTGGGTGATTCGCCGATGCCGTCGGCAATGGGCTTCAGGCGCAGACCGGTGCGGCTGTGCCCGGCCAGGGTGAACAGCAGTCGGGTGAAGATGCTCTGCTCGCTCATGCCGCAGCGTCCTGCTGGCGGCGCGCCAGCTCCCTCAGGATCCGGACGGCGCGGCGGTCGGCTGCGTCAACGGCGCCGGCCAGCGGCAGGGTGAGCGCCAGCGGATCTTCCGACTCGACGGCGCGCTGCCAGTTGTTCACGGCGGTGGCGTACTGGTCACGGGCCGAGGCAAGCAAGAGCTCCAGTTCGCGGGTCGGCACTTCGTCTAGGGGGCGGCCGGCGGTGCTCATGCGGAAGCACTCAGGCCTGCGGCCTTCAGCAGCCGGCGCCGCAGGGCCTGACCCTTCGGGCCATTCCAGCGTCCGATGAGGACGTCTCGGGCGTTCTGCGGCGGGACGCCGTTCTCCATGCACCAGCCGCGGAGACTGGTGCCCTTGCCAACGAAGGCGGTGCGGACCTTGAGGTGAAGATCCAGGCTGGGGGCGGGTTCGCTCATCGCGTGTATCCTTTGATCCTTGTTCCATTGGTTGGCTGCTTTGGGCGCTGCCAGTGGAAGTAATCATGGTACGGATTTCCGTGCCTGTCAACACATATGGCATGGAATTTCGTATGACGATCGGAACCCGTCTTAAGAGTGAGCGGGAACGCTTGGGCCTCACGCTGCCTGAGTTCGCAGAACTCGCTGGCGCGAAGAAGAACACCGTGATTGATTGGCAAAGAGATGCATCCAGCCCTCCTGCCGCCAAGCTGGCTGCGCTTGCCGATGCGGGAGTGGATCCGCTTTACGTGCTGACGGGGCAACGCAGCATCGCGCGCCCCGGCATGACGAACACTGAGATAGAGCAGTTCAATGACGTGGTGGATACGTTCTGGGCGCTGTCCGATCCCGGTCGCGTAATGGCCTTGAACATGCTGACTGCACTGCTGGCAAAGGAAACCCAAGAAGGGTCTTCTCGGGGACTGCGTAAGCCAAAGACCTGAGTCCGTAGATGACCTGCTAGTGAGCTTAAAAGGGCGCATTTTTCAATGCGCAGAATTCAAATCGGACAAGGAGGCTTCATGAAGAAGTTGGTTTTTTTGCTTGTGGTTCTGTTGGTCTTGCTCGGTGCAAAGGCGGTAATTGGCCAGGACTTCAAAGACCAGAATCTCAAGCATCTAGTCATCGGAAAAACAACGCTGAGCGAGGCGTCCGCCCTCTTGGAAGCGCCGCCACTGCGATCGTCGGTTGGGGCAAGCGGCGCTACTGGCTACACCTGGCAATACATCCAGTCGAAAGCCAGTCTTTGGACTGGCAATGTGCGCAGCTCCAGTAAGCAGGTCATCCTGGTCTTCAATACTGATGGAACATTCCAGAGAATTTTCCAAATGGATGGCATCCAGCTCCCGCCTGAGGACCTCGAGAGGCTTTTCAGTCAGCCTGCTGCCGAGCACGCGCACAGGCAACAGAACCAAGTGAATTCACGAGCTGTTCCAGACTGACTCGGGGCGATCGAGATCTGACGGTCCGCCCGTTGTGATGTTGATCGCAATGAAAGCCCACACTCTCACGCGCGCGCGTGAGGTTCCTCGAAACCAGTTTCAAAGACGACGATCAGTCAAAGACTGAAACTCTGCCCATCGGTTTGGTGTGCGCATGGCGCACCTGGCCGGCGGGCATCCTCGTCTGCCCGTCGGCCATCTTTCCCTGGAGATGGCGCATGGCAGCAGAGCAACCCGGTAACAAGGCACTGCCCATCGCGGGCGGAATGCTGGCAACCATGCTGGCGTTGCTGCTCGGGTTGGTGCAGCCCTTCGAGGGCTACTCGGCCCAGCCCTATCGTGATGTCGTCGGCAAGCTGACGGTCTGCTACGGCCATACGGCCAAGGTAGAACAGCGCACCTACACCCGCGCCGAATGCGAGCGTCTGCTCCAGTCGGACCTCGGCGTCGCCTGGAACACCGTGCAGAGTTGCATCAAGGTGCCGATGACGGACTACCAGGCGGCCGCCCTGACGTCGTTCGCCTTCAACGTCGGTCCGGGTGGTGCTGGCGTCAAGGACGGCCTGTGCACGCTGCGCAACGGTCAGCAGCCGCGGATCCGCGTCTACGCCAATCAAGGCCGCTGGGACCTCGCATGTGCCCAGCTGAGCAACTGGGCCAATGCCGGCGGCAAGTCCTATAAGGGATTGGAGCGCCGCCGTACCGCTGAGCGTGCGATGTGCGAGGGCCGGTACTGATGGTCCGCACCCTGACCGCAACGGTCGCCCTGCTGCTGGTGCTCCTGCTGGTCGCCATTGCCGCAGCACTTCTCTATCGCGGCAATGCCCTGGATGCGCAGGCCCGTGATACCAGGACGCAGCAGCGCGTGACCACGCTTCAATCGCAGCTGGAAAGCGAGCGCAGTGCTCGCGACACCGAGCATACCCAGGCCAGGGAAATGGCTCAGATCGGAGACGAACATGAAGATGATCGGGAGGCGTCCGCGTCCATCCCTGCTGCTGTTGTGGCTGACTTGCGCGCTGGCAATCTCCAGCTGCGCGACGACCTCGCCACCTGTCACACCGCCCGCCTGTCCCAAGCCGTCTCTGGCGCCGTCGAACGTGATGCGAGCGCCCAACTACGTCCAGAGGTTGCAGGCGCTGCTCTTCAAATCGTCACCGAAGCTGAAGACCACGTCCGCTCCTGCCAAAACGTCATCGGCGTCCTCACCGGACAGCGCCCTCCCGTCGAGACCAACCCATGATCGTTGAAGTACAGCCGCTCTACCTGGTGTGGTTCGCCGGCATCGGCATCACGCTGCTCGGCGGCCTGATCGCCGGCGGCCGCTGGTTGGTCAACCAACTGCAACAACGCACTGATCAGCAGCTGGCGATCCTGATCAACGACAGCAAGCGCTGGCGCGAGGTTGAGAGTCACCTCACCGACTTCCGGCTAGAAGTTGCGAAGGATTACGTCCGCCGCGAGGACTATGCCCGCGGACAGAGCGTCATCGAGGCAAAGCTCGATGCAGTGGCCTCGAAGATCACGAACATGCAAAGCAAGGGGAACACGCCGTGAGTCACGGAAATCAAGGCCCGGATCTGGGCAAGCTGCGCCGGGAGCAGCTGCGCTGGCTGATGCTGCTGGTGCTGGATCGCTCACGCCCCTATCCGATCGGTGAAGCGGTCCTGGCCGGCGCCGCCCAGGACATGTACCCGGATGCCACAGCGCTGGAGGTTCGCCGGGAGCTGGACTACCTGGGCACCCGTCGCCTGATCGACATCACCAAATCCCCTTCGGGGCCGTGGTCGGCTGAGCTGACGCGCCACGGTGTGGATATTGTCGAGTACAGCATCGACTGCGGGCCGGGCATCGCGCGCCCACCGAAGTACTGGTGATCCCATGCCTCCCGTGAGCAAGATCGACCTATTGCCGGCCGAGGTGCGCGACGAACTGGATCGGCGCCTGGTCGCCAATGCCTTCGGCGGCAGCATCTCGCTGTCCGAATGGCTCGGCGAGCAGGGCTATGAGATCAGCAAGACCACCGTCAACGAGCGGGCCAAGCGGCTCAAGCGCCGCCTGGCCTCGATCAGCGCCAGCACCGAAGCCATGAAGCTGGTGGCCGAGCAGGCGCCGGACAATGCCGCCGAGCGCGGCAGCGCGCTGATGGGCCTGCTGCAGACCGACCTGTTCGAAGCACTGCTGCAGTTTCAGGAGGCTGCCGACCAGGACGATGAGAGCATTTCCCCCGCCGATCGCATTGCGCTGTACAGCAAGGCGGCCAAGGCCATTGCCGAGCTGACCCGATCTTCCATCGTGCGAGAGAAATGGGCCGGCGAAATCCGCCAGAAGGCGCTGGTCGACGCGGCCAGCCGGGTCGAGGAGGCTGCACGGGCAAAGGGCCTAGACGCTGAGGGCGTGGAGTTCTGGCGCAACAAGGTGCTGCATGGAGTCGGCTAAGTGAGTGCACTGGGTCCCCTACCGGATACCGAGCGCGTCCTGGACTGGGATGAGCTGCCTGAGAGCGTGCGCTCGATCTCGGCCAACTTTGACCCCAGCAAGGCTGGCGTGCTGATGGCCCATCAGTCCGAATGGATCCGGATGCAGGAAGGGCTGGATATCGCGGTCTGCGAGAAGGGGCGTCGTACCGGCATCACCTTCGCCCAGGCGTTGAGCGACACCATCACCGCAGCCTCTGCCAAGGACGCCGGCGGCGACAACGTGTGGTACATGGCCGACACCAAGGAAAAGGGTCTGGAGTTCATCGGCTACGTGGCCAAGTTCGCGCCGATCATTGCCCAGGGCCAGGCGTCAAGGATTGAGCAGCACATCTTCCAGGACCAGCAACCCGATGGCACCAGTCGGCAGATCCAGGCGTTCCGGGTTCGCTTCGCCAGTGGTTTCCGTATCACGGCACTGTCCTCGCGCCCAGAGAACATCCACGGCCTGCAGGGTGTGGTCGACCTGGACGAAGCGGCGCTGCACAAGGATGTGGCCAAGGTGCTCGAGTCGGCCACCGCCCTGCTGATCTGGGGCGGCCGCATCCGCGTGTGGTCCACCCACCGCGGCAAGAAGAACCCGTTCAATCAGCTGGTGCAGGACGTCCAGGCCGGCCGCTACGGCAAGAAGGCCGGGGTCATCCGCATCAGCTTCGATGATGCGGTGTCCAACGGGCTGTACGAGCGGGTTTGCGCCATGCGCGGCAAGGTGGCCACCGCCGAAGGCAAGAAGGAGTGGTACACCGCCATCCGCTCGGCCTATGGCCCGCGCAAGGCCGCCATGCGCGAGGAACTGGACGTCATCCCGCGCGATGGCGATGGCTCGGCCATCCCCTCTGTCTGGATCGACCGGGCCATGCCCGAGGCCCGGCCAGTACTGCGCCTGGTCTTCGATGACGACTTCCCCAGGCGCTCGGAGAAGGAACGCGAGATCTGGTGCGCGGTCTGGATCGCCACCACACTGCTGCCGACGCTACGCGCGGCGATCGCCGGCTTCACCGGGCGCTGGGCGATCGGCATGGACTTCGCGCGCCACCGTCACTTTTCCGTGATCACCCCGGCCAAGGTTGGCCAGGATCTGCGGCGGGACGTGCCATTCCTGATCGAGATGGCCAATGCGCCCACCCGCCAGCAGGAGCAGATCCTGTGGGCGCTGCTGGACGCGCTGAAGGAAGGATTCCCTGGGCGCTGGTCGTTCGCTGGCGACGCCACAGGCCCGGGCCAGACCTTGATGGAATACACCGGCGACCGCTACGGCCGGGCCGAGCTCGATGCGGAGACGGGGCGATACAGCGGCGGCCCGATCCATGAGGTCACCCTGTCGCGGCCGTGGTACGCCGAATGGATGCCCAAGTACATCGCGTTGTTCGAAGACGGCTTCATCAGCCTTCCCAGGGACGCGTCCCTGGAAGACGACCACCGCGCGGTGGAGTACGTCGACGGCATCCCGATGGTGCCGCGTCTGGAACGGAAGGACCTTCAGGAACCTGATCTGATTCGTCACGGCGACGGTGCGATCGCCGGCGCCCTGATGCAGTTTGCAGCGCTCAACCACGTCACCTCGGTGCCCATTGAGTTCCAGGCGGCCGGCGCTCGCGCCTACATCGGCGATGGCCGGGCTGACGGCGTGGCCACCGTCGTGACCGATGATGCCTTCGGCACCGTCAGCGGCGGCAATGATTTTGGAGGATTCGTATGACCATCGCCCGCCCAGAGATCGGCCGCGAGATTGCCACCACCGCCGATGGCATCGACATTACCCGTGGCTACACCGGGCCACTGCTGCTGCCCTTCGATAGCGTGCTGCGCAATCGGGGCGGCTATGACCTGCAGATCTACGAGCAGGTGCTGTCCGATCCGGAGGTGAAAACCACCTTCGGCTCGCGCCAGGATTCGGTGGTGGCCTGCGAATGGCAGGTGGAGCCTGGCGGCGAGAAGCGCATCGACCGCCAGGCGGCAGAGTATCTGCAGGAGCAGCTGCACGGGATCGGCTGGGACAACGTTACCCGCAAGATGCTGTTTGGCGTGTTCTATGGCTATGGCGTGGCCGAGATCCTGTACAAGGTCGACGGCACCCGCATCGGCCTTGAGGCGATCAAGGTCCGCAATCGCCGACGCTTCCGCTATGGCAAGGAAGGCGATCTGCGCCTGCTCACCCAGATGCAGATGACGGAGGGCGTGCCGGCGCTCGCGCCGTACTTCTGGAACTTCTGTTCGGGTGCTGACCATGACGATGAGCCCTACGGCCTGGGCCTGGCGCACTGGCTGTACTGGCCGGTGCTGTTCAAGCGCAATGGCCTCAAGTTCTGGCTGATCTTTCTGGAGAAGTTCGGCATGCCCACCGCAGTGGGCAAGTACGACACCGAGGCAACCGATCCTGAGAAGGCCAAGCTGCTGCAGGCCACCCGCGCGATCCAGACCGACAGCGGCATCATCATGCCCAAGGGCATGGAGCTGGCGCTGCTGGAGGCCGGGCGCAGTGGCACGGCCGACTACAAGGCCCTGCAGGATTACATGGATGCCACGATCCAGAAGGTCGTGCTGGGCCAGACTGCCAGCACCCAAGGCACACCCGGCAAGCTGGGCAACGACCAGCTGCAGCGGGAGGTGCGCCGCGACATCATCACCTCCGATGCCGACCTGGTGTGCGAGTCCTTCAACAAGGGGCCGGCGCGCTGGCTCACCGAATGGAACTTCCCCGGCGCGGCCATCCCACGGGTCTACCGCGTCACGGAAGAGCCGGAGGATCTGGACGCCACCGCCAGCCGTGACAAGAAGATCCTCGACCTGGGCTACAAGCCCAAGCAGGTCTACATGGACCAGACCTATGGGGACAACTACGAGCCGGCCCAGGCGCAGCAGGAGCCGCCTGTGGGGCCGACGGCGATCGATGGCGCCCAGTTCGCCGATGCAGGCGGTGCGGTGGTCAGCTTGCTGCGCCGACACTATCCGGCGGCCTTTGCCGACAGCACCCCAAAGGCGCCTGATCCTGCCGTCGGCCTGGGCCGGCAGCTTGATCGGAAGCTATCGCCCATTGGCAGTGGCTGGGTGGAGCAGATCCGCCAGCTGGTCGATGAGGTCGATTCGCTGGAGGAGCTGCGCGACCGGCTGTTCGAGCTTCATCCGAACATGACCCTGGACGACTACGCCTCGGTGATGGCCGATGCGATGACGGCAGCGACGCTGGCCGGCCGTACCGACGTCCAGGGCGCGGGAGACTGATCAATGGCAGGCGTTGCTTACGCTCAACTGCCGTTCCAGGAGCAGATCGAGTTCTTCCGCCGCAAGAAGAACGTGCTCACCGAGAGCTACCTGGACGTATGGGAGGCCGAGCACGACACCAGCTTCATGGTGGCTGGCGCCAACCGTGATGCACTGTTGGCCGACTTCCGGCAGTCCATCGACCGTGTCATCGCCGAAGGCCGCACGCTGGAGCAGTTCCGCGAAGACTTCGATCGGATCGTGGCCACGCACGGCTGGGACTACAAGGGCGGTCGGAACTGGCGCTCGCGGGTGATCTACGAGACCAACCTGCGCCAGAGCTACAACGCCGGGCGCTGGGCCCAGCTGCAACAGCTGATCAAGGTGCGGCCATTCTGGCGTTACAACCACAACGATGCCGTCGAGCACCCTCGGCCGCTGCACGTGTCCTGGAATGGCCTGGTGCTGCGCCATGACGATCCGTGGTGGCGCTACCACTATCCGGCCAACGGCTGGGGCTGCCAGTGCTATGTCGATGCGCTCAACGAGCGCGACCTGCGCCGCTTGGGCAAGGACGGCCCCGACACGGCGCCAGAGATCGTGATGCAGTCGGTGATGGTCGGGCAGCGCAGTCCCGGTGGGCCGCGCACGGTGTTGACGCCGGCAGGCGTCGATCCTGGCTTCGGCTACGCGCCAGGTGCTACGGCCGATCACTGGCCCAGTGGCCGTGGTGGTCCGGCAACACCGCCATCGCTGACCGGGCAACTGACCTCCGCCCTGCAGAATGCACTGGAGACGGGCGCGCTGCTGCCAGCGGCGCCCGCTGCGACCAGTGCCGCCCAGGCCTTGGCGCGGCCGCGCGCCAAGGATGCGCTGCAGGCCGGCTATGCCAGCTGGCTGGCCAGCATTGATGCCGATGCTGCTCACGCTGCCCGCTACCTGGCCGGCGCACTATCTCCCGCGCTGGTTTCGCAGCTCCAGCGTGCCGCCGTCCGCCCAGCGACAGCCGCCTTTGCAGTGTTGGCTGAGCAGCTCCCCATCACTCGGCCTGGCGCGGTCGCCATCGCCGCAGCCGAGCTGCCTATCCGCCTGCTCGATGCAGTGGCCATCCTATTGGACGTGGCCGCAGGCCACCTGCGGTATGTCCTTGCGGTGGGGCGTCCGGCCTTCATGGTGGTCGACGTGGCCATCTCGGAAACGGGCGTCAGCACCATCCAGCCCCAGCTGCAGATGCTGATGCCTTCTGATCTCAAGCGCAGCGTCGCCGATGGCACGCTGCAGCTGCTGCAGGGAGCACTCTGATGGCGCAGCTCGAAGTCACCCTGGATTCGGCAACACCTGCGCTGGCTGATGCGCTGCGCCAGCTGGAAGGCGAAGCCCGGCAACTGATCCTGAGAGACTGGGGCGAGTACCTGCTGAGGTCGACACGCGAGCGAGCCAAAAAGGAGCGTGATCCGACCGGACAGCGATGGCGTGCACTGGAGCCAAGCTACAAGCGCTGGAAGCAGAAGAAGCGCCCTGGCGTCCCGATTCTGAAGTTTGACTTCCACATGCTCGGCGACATGGCATCGTGGCAAACGGATGGGAATGAGGCCGTCCTGGTTGGCACCAATGCGCCCTATGGCGCCATCCATCAGTTCGGCGGCACCATCCGTCACGCGGCGCGCCCGGCCAAGATCCACCTGAAGACTGGCAAAGGCGGTAGCCGGTTCGTCAAAGCCAATCGCAAGAATGCGCGCTACAAACGCTCGATCACGATGCCCGCTTATACGAACACCATCGCTGCTCGCCCTTGGCTTGGCGTCAGTCGCGAGGATGAGAAAGAGCTGCTGGATATCGCTCAAGATCACGTGAGCGGCACCTTCAGGTAGCTCGCGCATAAGCGGCGCTCTGCGCGCTGCTGTAGGCGCGCTGCCACACTCGGGCGTCACCCATAGCCTCTTGGTGTCTGACACGCCTCTGCGGCCGATACTGGCACCTGTTTCCACGTAGGGCGATCAACGCACGCGCAACGCGCATCAGTGGTTGAAATTCTCTGCAGCGCACCGTCCCAAGACGTGAGACGGTACTGCGGGAAAAAGGAGGGCATGAGCCAGTCCGCTGCCGCCCTCGAAAGTTGGAAACCAGTTTCAAAGACAGCGATCTCTGGCGCGGGAAAACTGGCGGCATGAACCAGCCCGCCGCCACCCTGCAGATCTTCAAAGCCGGCACGCATATTGCCGAAGACGGCCGCACGCTGACATTCAGCGACGCGGATGTGCAGCAGATCGCCGACAGCTACGACCCAGCGCTGCATGAAGCGCCCATCGTGGTGGGCCATCCCAAGACCGACGATCCGGCCTATGGCTGGGGCAAAGCGCTTCAGGCCAAGGACGGCCTCCTGATGGCTGAACCGCACCAGGTTGATCCTGCCTTCGCGGAGCTGGCCAACAACGGCCGCTTCAAGAAAATCAGCGCCTCCATCTTCATGCCCGATTCGCCAGGCAACCCGACGCCGGGCAAGTACTACCTGCGCCACATCGGCTTCCTGGGCGCGCAGCCGCCGGCAGTGAAAGGCCTCAAGTCGGCCTCGTTCGCCGAAGGCGATGACGCTGCCTGCTTTGCCATGTCGCTGGCCCCGCTGGGCTGGACGTTGACGGATCTGTTCCGCCGCTTCCGCGACTGGCTGATCGATACCCAAGGTCTGGAGACAGCCGACCAGGTCATTCCGGACTGGCAGATCCGCGGCATCGAGAGCAGCACACGCGATGACGACAACTCGCGTACGTCGGCCCTCTTCGCCTCGCCATTGCTCACCCAGTTCCCGCGCAGCGCCCACGGTGCACCTGCGCCCGTCCAGGCACCGCCTCCCACTCGTGAACAGGTCAAATCGGAGATCGACCCCATGTCCCAGCAGAACAACGCCGAGCACACGCAGCGTCAGCAGCAGCTCGACCAGCAGGCTTCCACCCTGGACGCTCGCGAGAAGGCCCTCGCCGCCCGTGAACAGGCCGCGCGACGCGAAGACGCAGTGGCGTTCGCCGAAGGCCTGGTCAAGGAAGGCAAGCTGCTGCCGCGCCAGCAGCCGGCCGTGGTGGAACTGCTGCTGGCTCAGCCCAATGGCAAGGAGCCGCTGAACTTCGCCGAGGGTGAAACGACGGTGTCCAAGCCGGCCGAATCGGTGCTGCGCGAATTGCTCACCAGCCTGCCCAAGGCGGTGGACTTCAGTGAGAAGTCTGGCGGCGACGCACCCAGCACAGCCGCGAATTTCGCTGCCCCTCCTGGGACGCATGTCGACGCCGGCCGCGCGGATCTGTTCAACAAGGCCAAGGCCTATCAGCAGCAGCACCCCGGCACGTCCTGGGCGGCTGCGGTCGCCGCGGTCGGCGGCTGACCTTCCCATCCAGGAGCCCACCATGTCCCAGAACATCGCTCTGCTCACGCTGTCCGTGCAGGCCACAGCAGCACTCACCCACAACCGCTTCGTCTCGCCGTCTGGTGGCGTCGCCGCTGCCGGCGGCAACGCCTATGGCGTCACGCGCTCAGATGCAGTGATCGGACAACTCGCTCCGGTTGACGTACTGGGCACGACCCAGGTGACCGCGGGTGCCGCCATTGCTGCGGGCGCTGCCATTGAGGTTGGCGCTGACGGCAAGGCCGTCACGGCTGACGCGGGCAAGGTCGTTGCCCGCGCCGCCCCCGGCGCCACAGCGGTCGCTGACGGTGACGTCCTCGAAGTGATCCTCATCCCGAACTGACCGGCTAGCGCCGCAGGAGATTTACATGTCCGCACAGATGACCCCCGGCCAGGTTCGTGTCGTTGACCCGATCCTTTCCGAGCACGCCCGTGGCTACCGTCAGGCGCAGCTCGTGGCCACCGCGCTGTTCCCCTTCGCCGACGTCGCCGCCTATGGCGGCCAGGTGATCGAGTTCGGCAAGGAATCCTTCAAGATCTACAACGCCAAGCGTGCCCCCGGTGCCAACACCAAGCGCATCCGCTTCGGCTATGAGGGCAAGCCGTACGCCATCGTCCCGAGCGCACTGGAAGCGCCGGTGCCGCGTGAACACATGCGAGATGCGAGCCAGGTGCCGGGGATCAACCTGAGCACCCGGGCCGTGAACATCGTGCTGCGCTCGCTGCTGCTGGAATATGAGGTGGACAGCGCCAAGATCGCCACCAATGCAGCCAACTACGACAACGACCACAAAGTCGCGCTGGCTGGCAACAACGTGTGGTCCAACGCCGCCTCCAATCCGGCGCAGGATGTGGAAACCGGCAAGGAAGCGGTGCGAGACAGCATCGGCCTGTATCCCAACACCATGCTGTTGTCTGCCAAGGCGTTCAAGCAGCTCAAGCAGCATCCGAAGCTGATTGATCGCTCGGCCAGCACCGGCATTCGCAAGGTCACCCTGGATCTGCTCAAGCAGGTTTTCGAGATCGACAACATTGTCGTCGGCGGAGGCGTGGTGGCCGATGACAATGGCGCATTCGGTGATGTATGGGGTAATTCGGCTGTTCTCGCCTACGTCAGCCCGGGCGCTGACGTGAACGCCAACGTCGAGGAGCCTAGCTATGGCTATGGCTATCGCATCGAAGGCATGCCCCTGGTCGAAGTTCCCTACTGGGACAACAGCGCCAAGAGCTGGATCTATGGGGTCAGCAACGATGCCACCCCGGTCCTGGCCGGCATGGCCGCCGGCTATCTGATCAGCGGTGCAGGCAACTAATGACTGGCGTCGGCGAAGGATAGTCGGCGTAGTTGCCGCTTTACCCGTACAACCCAGCGAGCGGCAGCACCAGGCGAACGCGGGACCTGGCCGTGCGAAGCACAGCAAAACCATGCGTGACAGCCGGAGAGCACGGCACCACACCTATTCGGAGATCTCGTCGTGGCCAAGCCCCGCACCGCACCGCCCAGCGCACCCAAGACCGTCCAGGACGACAAGCCGGCCGATGCGCCGGCGGTCACGGAAGAGAAGGCGGCCGACGCGTCGCCGGTAAAGGACGGTTCGGTGCCGGAGGAAGGCCGCGGCGAACCAGAGTCCGCCTCGTCGGCCGTCTCCGCAGCCAATGGAGCCGCAGTGGACCAGGCCCAGGGCGGTCAGGCAGCGGCTGATCAGGACGTCGGCAACGGAGCGGAAGCGTTTGCGCCTGATGCTGCGTCTCTCGATGCTGCTGCATCTGCTACCGCCACAGCTGGTGACGATGATGCGCCGAGCACTTGGTGCTTCGAAGTGCTCAGCCCGTTCAAGCACAACGGCGTGGTCATCAAGCCGCCGGCATGGATCGAGATGACCTGGGACGAGGCCAAGGACTACCAGGATGCTGGCGTCCTCGGTGACGAACCGGCCGCTCCGGAAGAGCTGGAGTAACTGGCCGTCATGTCCTACTGCACGCTCGCCTTGCTGTCGGCGGCCAAGCTCGCCCAGGAACTGGCGCAGGTGGCCACGCCGGAGCGCTATCCGATCGTGGACGATGCGCTGATGGATGCCACGCTGCTCGGCGGCGATCGCAGCGCCTTCGACCCAGCCGACGTGGCAATTGCCGATGAGGCGGCCGCGCACGTGCAGCGTGCCCTGGATGACGCCGATAGCCTGATCAACGGCTACCTGGTCATGCGCAAGCCCAAGCCCTATCCGGTGCCGCTGCCGACGCCGGTACCGGGCATCGTGTCCACCTGGGCGCGTTGGATTGCGCGCTACCTGCTGCACAAGGATCGGGTCAACACCGAGGAGCGCACCGATCCGGTGGTGCGCGACTACAAGGAAGCACTGCGCTTTCTGGAACTGGTACGCGATGGCAAGTTCAGCCTCGGCGCCGACGACCCGCTGCCTGCGCCCAGTGGCGGCGCGCCCGAGGTCTGTGCACCGCCGCGGGAGTTCAGCCACCGCACCCTGCAGGACTACGGCCGGTGAGCACGCAGCCCTTCGACATTGGCCTGGTGCGCGATCGCATCCGTCAGGGCGTCAGCGACAAGGAACTGCGTCAGGTGCAGGGCAGCGCCGACTACGCCGCCGTCCAGGCGCTGCGCGACTTCCCTGCGCCGTGCTGCTACGTGCTGCTGGCCCGCGAGATGCCGTTGGAGACCAAGACCGGCGCTTCGCTTCCCGGCCAGCAGACGCGCCTGGCGCAGTTGGTCGAAGTGAACTTCGCGGTAGTGACCGTGTGCCGCAACTACCGCGAACAGCGCGGCGGCCAGGTGATCGATGAGCTCCGGATCCTGCTGGGCAAGGTTCGCCAACCCCTGCTGGGCTGGACGCCGCCCATTGCCGGTGGCCGTGCCTGCCAGCTCATCGAGGGCAACCTGGAGGACTACGACGCCGCTACCGCCCTGTGGGTCGACGTATGGAAGACCCAAGCCCTTCTTCAACCTGAGATCCCGCGATGACCACCCAGAAATACACGATCAAGAAGCCGGGCCTGACGCTGTCGCGCAAGCCCATTGCCGCCGGCGAAACAGTCGAGGTTCCCGCCGACCTTGTGCCCTGGGCAGTCGAACGCGGCTTCATCGACGCCCCCGAGACTGATTCTTCCCCCAACACGTCGCGCAAGGCCAGTGGCCAGCCGACCACTGCCAGCGCCCAGGAGGCGAAGTAAGCCATGTCCGAGACCGAATATTTCTCCCTGCAGGGACGTGTGTACCTGGGCCTGCGCAATCCCGACGGCAGCCGCGCACCAGCGCGCTGGGCGTACGACGCCAGCGTCCTGGAGCTGACCATGTCCAGCACCCGTGAAACCAAGAAGGAGAGCTGGTCGGGTGTGCGCGGTGTGGGCGCTACCATGACCACCGAGCGCAACCTCGGCGTCAATCTGACCCTGGGCCAGCTCAACACCGATCACCTGGCGCTGGCCACCGACGGCACCCGCATGGAGCTGGCTGCCGGCTCAGCGGCCAACGAGGCCATTGGCACGGTCAAGCCGGGTGACGTGGTCGCACTGGAGTATGCGGCGATCAGCGCGCTGGTACTGGAAGGGGGCACCCCGGCCGCGCCGCTGGTGCTGGACACTGACTACACCGTCAACCTGACCACCGGCATCATCACTTTCCTCACGGCCAAGACGGCGGTGGTGGCCAAGACGTACGAGTACGCTGCGCACAGCCTGGTAAAGGTCTTTGAAAGCACCAAGTCCGAGTACTACGTGCTCTTCGACGGCGTCAACAGCGTTGACGGCACCACGATGCGCTTCCGCGGCGAGGTGCACCGCGTCACCTTCCCGGCGTCGGAAACGCTGTCGCTGATCAATGACACCTTCGGTGAGATTGCGCTCACCGGCGAGGCCAAGATCGACCCGGTACGACAGGCCGATCCGCGCTTCGGCCTGTATGCCCGCGCCCTGCTGGTGGATGCAGCCTGATGGCCAAGGTGATCGGCAATGTCGGTCAGCAGTCCTCCGGATCCGGCACTACGGATCCGGGGGCCGTAGCCGGTGAGCTGGACGTGCTGGCCGGACAGCAGCAGGGGCAGCTCGGCGGAAAGACCATCACAGTGCGCGAGTACGGCTTCTTTGAGGCCGCTCGCATTCTGCAGACCGCCGCGCCACTGGTTGGGGATCTGCAGCCGCTGTTCGAGGGCGCCGATCCGCCTTCCATGCTGCAGGTGATGGATGCACTTATGTCCCACCCGGATCTGATCCGGCATCTACTGGCATGCTCGATCGCAGCGCCGCCGGCTGATGCCAAGGACCACGCAGCCGAGGTGCGGGAGCAGGAAGCGTGGCTGGAGACGCTCAACGAAACCGACGGCGAACAGATGCTGCTGTTGTGGTGGCAGGCCAATAGCAGTTTTTTTCTCCGCCGCCTGCTCCGAAACGCCGTCAGTCAAAAGGCACTCCCGTCGGTTACGGACGCGTCTTCACCGACCTGATCAACGCTGGCTACGGCCGCAGCTTTGGCGATATCGGTCGCATGACCAAGCGCCAGATATCCCTCGCCTGGGAGCACGTCCAGGCTCAGCAGCGGCGGGCACGGCGGGAGCGCATTACCGACGCCAACGCTGCGTATGCCGGCGGTAATTCGATGACCACCTTGCTGAAGGATCTGAAATAACAATGGCTTCCTCGCGCAACCTCGAACTGGCGATGCGTATCGCCCTGGACATCGAGCAGGTGCGCCAGGCGCTGCCAGTGGTCCAGAAGGGGCTCGCCTCGGTCAAGGGTGCCGGCCAGGATGCCGGCGCCGGCCTGGGCGACGTCACGAAAGAGGCGAAGAAGGCCGCTGATGCCTTGGATCGGGCCGCCCGCAGCAGCTCCGCCTCGGGCAGCCAAATGGAGGATGCTGGCCAGAAGGCGGCCGCCGGCGCGGCGGGCATGGCCACGGCAGGAGAATCAGCCAAGGCCATGTCGGCGGATGTGGCCACCGCCGCAGATCGCGTCCGAACGTCCGGCGCGGCAGTGCAGAAAACAGTGGCCGATGAGATCCGCCTCATCTCCGAGCTCGATGCACGTCTGGAGCGCGGCGCGGCGAGCATGTCCGATCTGGCCGACACCGAGGCGATGCTTGATCGGGTGATGGCGCGCGGCCTGATCACCACCGAGGACTACAACAGCGCGCTCAAGGCGCTGGATAAGCAGGAAGCAGGCCTGGCTCGGTCGGAGCAACAGCGCCAGCGTGCTGTTGAGGGCGCCCTAGGGCGCTATGACAGTGCATCGGTAAAGCTGCAGAAGCTGGAACGGGACGAGCAGGAGCTCAAGGCGGCGGTGGATGCCGGCCGCATCAGCCGCGAACAGTACAACCGTGCCCTGACGGGCATTAATGTCCAACGTAACGCCGTCAAAGTTGCCGAAGCGAACAGCCGCAGCCTGGGCGCCGGGGCGATCTCGGCCGGCCAGTACCAGATGGCCATGCGCCAGCTGCCGGCGCAGATCACCGATATCACCACCAGCATCGTCAGCGGCATGCCGATCTGGATGGTGGCCATCCAGCAGGGTGGCCAGCTGAAGGATTCCTTCGGCGGCGTGGTCCCGGCCGCGCGCGCGCTCACCAGTGCGCTCAATCCCACGGTGGTCGTCCTGGGCGGTGTGGCCGCCGGACTGGGTGTTGTTGGCTTTGCCGCGCTGCAGGGCTACAAGCAGCTGCGAGCCTTCGACGCCGCTGTGATCTCGACCGGCCATTCACTTGGTGTGTCCAGTGGACAGCTCTATGCCCAAGCGAATGCCGTCGGTGCGGTCACTGGCGAATACTCAGATGCAACGGCAGCCGCGCAGCAACTTGCGGCCAGCGGGAAGCTGACGGCCAACACGCTATCCACTGCAATCAGTGTCGCAGTCAACCTGGCCAAGCTCACAGGTGAGTCGATCGAAGGCACCACCGCAAAGGTGGTGGAGGTGTCCAAGGCTCCTTCGGCTACGTTGGCCAAGCTCAACGAGCAGTACCACTTCCTCACCGCAGCGGTGTACGAACAAGTTCGAGCGCTCGAGGACCAGGGCAAGGCGACCGATGCCGCCAAGGCCGCGCTCGAGGCGATTGCCAATGTCAGTGACCAGCGCGTCAAAGAAATGGAGTCGCGGGCGGGCTATCTGGAGCAGGCATGGGATGCAGTGGCCCGTACGCTCAAGAGGGTCTGGCAAGGGCTGAAGGACATTGGCCGCACCGACTCCGAGGCGATGCTCCGCGCGGAGACCGCGGCGATGCGCGGTACGACCGAGCAGCTGCAGCAGGCGCTGAGGAACGGCAATGCCCCAGCAATCGGCTACTACTACGACCAGCAGATCAAGCAGATCGACCGGCTCCGCAAGGCGCAGGCCGCCTACGATCGTGACGTCAATGCCGCCGAGAGCGCCGGCCAGGCCCAGCGGATCCAGGATGCCGGCGTCGACGCGGCCAAGGCGATAGCCTCAGGTCTCGAAGAGGGTGCCAGCAAGGCGGAGAAGCTGAAGAAGGCAACCGAAGAGGTTGCCAAGCAGTTCCGCGAGTTGCGCAAGGCCAATCCAGGAAGCGACCTCCTCAAGGGTGTCAGCTTCGGCGACGACGGTAGCGTCAGCGGCGGCGCCTATGACAAGCGGATTGCCCAGCTGCAGGAGAAGTTCAAAGAGCGCACTCGAAAGACCCCGAAGACCGAGAGCCAGAAAGATGAGACCGCGGCACAGCGGGAGCTGGAGCGACTCAAACAGCAGATCGATCTGGTCGGAACCCTGGATGAAACGCGCAAGAAGGCAACCGAGACCGCCCGCATCCAGGCGGCCATTGCCGAGGGCAATTTCCAGAACGCTTCGGCGAAGACCAAGCAGGAGCTGCTGGACGAAGCCAAGAGGCTGGATCTGGCCAACCTCCGGGTCGAAGCCGACCGCAAGATGCTGGACATCCGTGATCGCATTGCGGCCCTGCAAGGACGTGGTCCCGATGCAGAGTTGGCCAAGACCACGCGCGAGCTGACGAAGCTGAAGGAAGAGCTGGAGGCTGCCGGACGGTCTGCTGATGCTGCAGATGTTGCCAAGCTCCTCAACCTGAGCAAGGCCAGCACTGATCTGAAGAACCTTCAGGAAACCTACAACCAGGTCATGGCCGGCATCGCGCTGGGCCAGCAAAGAATCCAAGTGGAGCTGGAAGCAGGCTTGATCACGCAAGCCGACGCACAGCAACGCGTGGTGGACCTGTATCAGAAGCAGAGCTCGGCCTTGGGGGATCTTGTTCCACAGATGCGAGCAGCGGCAACAGCACTGGGAACGCCGGAAGCAATCGCCGCAGTCGATCAGATCGACCTGAAGCTCAAGGAGATGGTTCAGACCACGAACCTGCTTCAGCAAACCGTTAGGACCACGCTTCAGACCGGCTTCAAAGAAGCCTTCATGTCGCTGGCCAATGGAAGCGCTTCGTTGACCGACGCGGTGCGCGGGTTTTTCCTGTCCGTCTCCAGCGGCTTGGCTGAGTTTGTGGCCGATCAATGGTCACAGGCCTTGGCCAATCGAATCACCTCAATGGTGTTCGACAAGGGCGTGGACGTCGGCGCCGATGCAGCAGCTGCAGCCGCCACCCAGGCGTCGGCGGCGGCCCTTTCGAGTGCTGCTGCAGGCGTTACCGCCGGCGCCGCGGCAGTTACCACGAGCGCGGCCGCTCTTAATACCTCTGGTTCCGGCCTGATCACCGGAGCATCCGCAGTGACGGCAGCGGCCATCCAGATGCAGGCTGCCGCACAGGCAATGGCCGCAGCGTCTGCTGTGAAAGCGGCTGCAAGCTACGCGGTCGGCGGTTACACCGGCCCCGGCAGCAAGTATCAGGAGGCCGGCACGGTCCACGCGGGTGAATTCGTCCATCGCCAGGAAGTGGTGCGCCAGCCTGGTGCCCTGGCGTTCCTCTATGACTTCAATCGGGTGGGTATGGCAGCGCTTGAACGATGGCGCGGTTATGCCGACGGAGGACATGTGGCAGCGCTGCCCACGCTGCAGCGGTCCCCCGTGTTCACCAGCGCAGCTTCGGCGCCGCCGAGCACTGCCGCGCAGTTGGGCCTGCGCGTAATCAACCAGGTGTCGCCAGAGCTGTTCGGCGAATACCTGGACGACCCGGGCAGCGACACCACCGTCATCAACAAGATCAACCGCAACTCTGCGGCGATCCGCCAAGTACTGGGACTCTGAACATGGCCTGGGCAACCGACACCGCAGCCAATATCACCGACCTCATGGCCCGCCTCCGGGATTTCCTGACCACCAACGCGGCCCTGGTGGCAGCGAACCAGCAGTGGCAGGTGGTGGGCGGCGTGGCCAGCGGCCCGATCGCGGCCAACGATTTCGTGTCACTGAAGGGCCGTGGGCTCTCCGGAGAGGATGAGATCTACGTGTCACTGCAGGCGTGGGTAGTGCCGGCCAGCAACTACTACAACATGCGCATGCGCGGCCACACGGCGTACAACCCGGATCTCCCAGGCATCCTCACGCAGCCCGGTGCGAACTCGAACTACGTGTCGATCCTGGGCGTCAATTCACCGATCAAATACTGGTTTATTGCCAACGGCCGCTGCTTCAAGGTGATCACCCGCATCAACGGGCGCTATGACGCTCTGTATGCTGGGTTCATCCTGCCGGAGCACCTGCCGGGCGACTGGAGCTACCCGCTTTTCATCGGTGGCTCTTTCTTGGGCAGTAACGGTGTAGCGTCGCTGGATACCTACGGCCACTCCAATTTCTGGAATGCGATCGCGGACGGACAGAGCAACGACTCGTTGAGTCAAGGCTATCTCTTCACGCCGATGCAGGCGTGGCTGCCCGTTCGTAATGGGTACACCACCACGTACATGGCCACGGGCCGCATCACCATGCCCTGGAACCCATATGTGGGTAACCAGAACCTCCGCAGCTGCCTGGATGGTCAGCGCTGGCTACAGCGCGGTCAGCTTATGGCGGTGGGCTGGACCTCGGGCAGCGTTGATCGCGGGTCGCGCGTCAGCGAGGTCCCGGAGGGCGGTCAGTTCTACGGCAGCTTTGATGGCGTCTTCTACACACCGGCCTTCGGTGCCACAGCTGAACAGATCGCTACGGTCAACGGGGTTGACCATCTGCTGGTCCCCAATGTCTATCGAACAGGCGACGGGCAGTACGCCGCATTTGCTCTGGAGTAAGAGATGGCCTACGCCGAATTCACCAATGTTCCCAACGTACAGACCCTGATCGACCTGGTGGTGCAGTTCGCGCAGGCCAATGGCTGGACCGTCGAGCGCAACAACCTGGTCGGTGCCAATCGCACCGCCACGCTCCGCATTCCTGGCGTCTCCGACTACGTTCATCTTTTCAACACCGACCAGCTGAGCCTGAGGTCTCGCATCTCGATTGGCTATGACGGAAACGGAGCACCGTCCGTACAGCCGTTGGTGTCCCCGCGCGACATCTCGACATACGAACTGGCTGGCCCATTCCCCCGTTTGAAGCTGTTCGCCAACGGCAATGCGATCCACGTCGCCATCGCCCAGGCCGTTGCCGGCGAGTACCGCCATCACACCTTCGGCGTTCTTGAGAAGGCTGGCGCATACACGGGCGGCACGTATGTCGACGGGACCTATTGGGCGCGCACGGGAAGCTATAGCGGGATGGTCAGCCAGAACGGCAACAACGTCGTCTTGTTCGGCCACAACACCAGCACCACGGGGTGTGGGCATGTGCGTGCGGATTCGGCTGAAGATGGCCGCGCGAACAATTACAGCCGGATCTGCAACTACTACGGCAGCACGCTGGATGCCGAAGGTCAGGCAGGATCCGGTGTCGGATCTATCTACCAGTCGAGCACTTCCTCCAGCCTGGACAGTATGTGGTTGGGTTATGCCCTCGCAGGTGGCGACGAGAACACTTTCTCTGGCCGCAGCGTGCTTCATCCGATTCAGTTGAGCATTCGCCGCCCCGGTACCGGTGTGTACCTCTCACCGATCGGGCGAGTGCCCGGACTTCGTGCCTGCTACCTGGAAAAGCTCGAGCCCGAGCAGGAGATCACCATCGGCGAAGACACATGGATGGTGTTTCCTTGGCTGCGCAAGCTGGCCATGAGCAGCGTGACCAACGCGCCTCCGGCCAGCGGCAACTATGGCTGGGCTGTGAAGAAGTCCTGATGGCCATCATTCTCACCACGCAGAGCAGCACAGGGCCCAACTGGCGCAGTGGCAATCTGGCGATACCGCGCACCCGCATTCCTCTCCAGTTTCGCGGCGCAGCTGCACGGCTGGGTTTCTTCACCGGGTCGACCAAAGAATCGACCATCGAGGAGCCCGAACAGCGATCCAGCGGCCCCCAGCAGCGCACATCGTTCGATGACTGGTACTACCGCATCCACGTGCTGCCACTGCGCATCGACCTGGGCAATCTGGTCACCAACCAGGTGCGCTACGTCCAGGTTTGGAACTCCTACCTCCAGCAGCAGACCCTGACCTCTGCAACCCTTGAGAACGGCGAGGGCGTTCAGATGGTGGGTCCCGGAGCGCCGCCGCTGCCGTTTGCGCCCCTGCAGCTGCGCCGTTGGCAGCTGTCGGTCACGACCGAAGGCCCGCCGGTGATCGCGGCTACGCTGTCTTACGACTTCGTGGCTCTCGGGCGTCGCACCGTCACGATTACCGGCAACCGCATGTCGGCCTGGATGCTGCCGCCGGATTGGTCCCGCCCGGTGTCGGAAACCCTGGCCTGGGCGACGGACGTGCAGCAGTCGGTCGGTGGCGGCGAAGCGCGATTTCCGCTGCGTGGCTCGCCGAGGCGCTCTTGGGAGTTCAGCGTGCTGGCCGACCGGCGCGAGCGGCAGGTGCTTGAACACGCACTGTTCGACTGGTCGGCGCGTACCTGGGCGCTGCCGGTCTGGAACGACGTGTCGTGGCTGAGTGCGCGCCTGGCGCTGGGGGTGCAGTCCATCCCGGTACAGGCCGCCACGCAGCGCGACTACCGCCCCGGCGGCCTGGCCATGCTTTGGAAGGACGTCACCACCTACGAGCTGGTGGAAGTGGCCGACATTGCCGCTGACAGTCTGCAGCTGGCCCGCCCCACGGCCAACGCCTGGGCACTTGGCACACGGGTGCTGCCCTGCAGGACTGCTCGTATTGCCGAGACCCCCAGCCTGGAACGCGTGACCGACCAGGTCATGCGGTCGACCGTGCGCCTGGCTGCGGTGGAGACCTGCGACTGGCCGGCAGCTGCGCCGGCGGCTGTCTATCGCGGTCGACCTGTGCTGGAGCAGCGTCCCGACCTCGACCAGGCGCAGACGGCCGAGTTCGGCCGGCAGCTGGTGGTGATCGATGGCGATATCGGCCCTGTTGCCGTCGATGACATCACCGGCAAGGCATGGCCACTGCAGTCACACGCCTGGCAGACCTGGGGACGCACAGAGCAGGCCAACCTGCGCAGCTTGCTGTACTGGTTGCAAGGCCGGGCGGCCGCTCTGTGGGTGCCGTCCTGGGCCGACGACCTGGAGCTGGTCGAGCCGGCCCTGACCACCTCCAGCGGCATCGTGGTCGCCTGGGCGGGTGTGGCTCGCTTCGGGCGTGCTCAGTCCGGCCGGCGCCACCTGCGCATCGAGTTGTTCAGTGGCCAGGTGCTGTACCGGCAGCTGCTTGAGGCCACAGAGCTGGATCCACAGCGGGAGTTCCTGCAGCTGGACGTGCCGCACGGCATCGCCCTGCAGCCGAGTGCCATCCGCTTGATCAGCTGGATGGTGCTGGCCCGCCTCAGTTCCGACACCGTGGAGCTGTCCCATGAAACCGATGGTGAGGGCGTCGCGCGTTGCCGCGTGTCCTTCGCCGGCATTGGCGCTGAGGAGAGCGAACCATGAGCCTGTTCTCCCGCCATGTCGAACTGTATGAATTTGGGCGCGGTTCCCAGCGCTGGCGCTATACGTCCAGCGATCGAGTCGAGATCTACGATGCGCAGCCGTTCAGCCCCGAGGCGATCAAACGCGGTCGCCTTGGCCAGTCGGCACAGGAGGCCAGGTCCAACCTGGAGGTGACCGTACCGCTGTCCATCTCTTTGGCGTCAGTCCTGCGGCCATATCCGCCGACCGATCGCATCGTCGTTCGCTGGCGCCGGATTCGGAAGAGCGACGGCGCGATCCGCGGCACCTGGAACGGCGTGCTGAGCGACTTCAGCGAGCGGCAGAATGATCTGCTCCTGACCTGCCAGAGCAATGCCGGCGCCGCTGCGACGAACGGCCTGCGCCGGTGCTGGCAGGCGCAGTGTCCGTTCGCGCTGTTCGACGCCGACTGCGGTCTGAATCCGGAGCTGTTCCGGGTCGATGGCGTGTTGTCAGCCGCATCCGCTCAGACGATCACGTCCACTGCCTTCACGGCGAAGCCGGACGGTTGGTTCGTCGGTGGATTCATCAAGTGGGTCCAGGGCACGGCCGTCGAGTACCGCTTCGTGGTGGGCCATGTTGGGCCGACCCTCACCTTGCTTACCGCAGCGCCGCTCGCAGCGGGCGCGCTGGTATCCGCCTACCCCGGCTGTGGCCACGCCCTGCAGATCTGCCACGAGAAGTTCAACAACGCACCGAACTACGGCGGCCAGCACACCATACCGCCGAAGAACCCCTTCGGACCTGATCCCATCTTCTAAAGGAGCCTCCCATGTGGGTTCAAATCGTCGTAATGATCGTGGCGCTGATCGTCAGTTACGTGATGCGCCCGAAGCCTACGGTTCCGAAGCCGGCCGCCCTGGAGGACTTCAATGTCCCCACCGCCGAGGACGGTCGCGAGTGCAGCATGGTCTTCGGTACGAACTGGATCGATGATCCCAACGTGCTGTTCTACGGCGATCTGCGCACCACACCGATCAAGGTCAAGGGTGGCAAGAAGTGATTGATCGTCCTGTCCTGGTTACCGTCGAGCACGCCCGCGCGGCCAAGCTGGGCGAACACAGCGGCGTGCTGTGCGCCGCCGGCATCCGCAGCTGGATGGATCGTCACGGTCTGGATCTGCGTCGCTTCCTGGATGAAGGCCTGCCGGTAGAGCAGTTCGAAGCGCTGGACGACGCCTTCGCACGGCGCCTGGCGGCGATCGCCCGCGAGGAGGCTGGCCGTGGGTAGTGGCAAGAAACAGACCGTAGGCTATCGCTACTACATGGCCCTCTATATGGGCGAATGCCTCGGCCCGGTGGACGCACTGCGGGAGATCCGCGTAGGCGACCGCAAGGTCTGGGACGGTAGCGCGCAAACGGCGTGGACCAAGGTGCTCGGGATGAACATCCCCAGGACGGTGCCTGCCACCGGCCCGATTACAGCGTCTCGCTCGATCACCATCCTGGCGCCGGAGATCTTCGGCGGCGACAAGGGCGAAGGCGGCATCGTCGGCACGCTGGAGGTGCGCATGGGCGAGCCCGCCCAGATGCCCAGCACCTACCTGCAGTCGCTGGTGCCCGGCCCGTGGCCAGCCGCCCGTGGCCTGTTCACGACAGTTTTCAATGGCCAGGTGTCGGCCATGAACCCGTACATCAAGAATTGGACGAAGAAGGTCTCGCGCTGGCGCCAAGGCTGGAAGAAGGGGCTTTGGCAGGGTGACCTGGTGCAGATCGATGAGGGTATGAACCCGGCCCACATCATCTATCAGGTGCGCACAGAGGGCATGGGCCACCCGATCGACGTGATCAACGACGAAAGCTTCCGCAAGGCGGCACAGACGTTGAAGAACGAAGGGTTCGGCCTGTGCCTGAAGTGGTCCCGATCCGTTCCTGCAGGCGAGTTCATGGACATGGTGTGCGACCACATTGGTGGCATGCGCATCGAGGATCCGGTGACGGGGCTGACCGAGTTGGTGCTGGTGCGGCCGGACTATGACCCAGCCACCCTGGAAGAGATCGGCCCGGCGAACATCATCGAGCTGCTGGAGTGGCAGCAGCCGATGCTGGAAGACAGCGTCAACGAGATCACGGTCGTCTACCGGGATATCGCCACCAACAAGGACGCAGCTGTCACCTACCAGAATCTGGCCAGCGTTCAGGCGCAGGGCCGGGTCGTCAGCAGTCGCAAGAACTATCCCGGCCTGTGGAACGCAGCACTCGCGGGGCGGGTTGCGGCGCGCGAAGTAGCTGCAGTGAGCAGTTTGCCCTGCAGGGTGAAGATCCGGGTGCGTCAGGATGCCGGCCCTTTCAAGCGCGGGCAGGTGCGTGCCCTGTCGTGGCCACGGCGCGGCGTTGCCCGCATGCCAGTGCGCATCCTGGACGTCGACGACGGCACACAGACCGAGACGGCCGTGGTGTTGACCGTCGTCCAGGACGTCGCCGGCATGGCCGCTGCCAGCTACATCCAGCCTTCCGAGAATGCCTGGGTGGAGCCGGACACCAAGCCCAAGCCGGTCACCGTGCAGCGCCTGCAGGAGGCCAGCTACCGCGACCTGGCCACGACTCTCGGGGCGTCGGAGCTGGCTGCTGTGTCGCCTGACGTCGGCTACCTGACGTCGATCGGTGTACGGCCGACCTCGGTGGCGTTCGGCTACACGTTGCAGACCCGGTTGGGAAGCGCGCCGTTCGCCGAGGCGGGCGCAGCCGACTTCGCTCCCACTGGCCTGCTGATCACCGCAATGACGGCCACCACCACGGCCATCGCCCTGTCCGCCGGCGTCAGCCTGGACATGATCGAGGTCGGCACCGAGGCGCTGATCGATGACGAGCTGGTCCGGGTGGTCTCGATCGACCCGGTGGCGGCGACGCTGACCGTGGCCCGTGGCTGCGTGGACACTGTGCCGATGCCGCATGCCGTGGGTACGCGGGTGTGGTTCACCGACGAATATGTCGGCTTCGATGGCCGTGAGTACATGGCCAACGAATCGCCCCAGGCGAAGCTGATCACACGCACCAGCCAGGGCGAGCTGAACCCGGATCTGGCCACGACGATCGGATTGACGCTGCAACGTCGCCAGATCCGGCCTTATCCGCCCGGCCGCTTGCGCCTTCAGGGCGAGGCCTACCCGCCGGAATTGTGGACCTTCGGCACCGAACTGACGGTGCAGTGGGCGCACCGCGATCGCCTCCTGCAGGCCGACCAGCTGATTGACACCACGCAGGGCAACATCGGCCCGGAGCCTGGCACTACTTACACCGTTCGCTGGTACCTCGCCGGGGCGCTGGTGCGGACGCAGGCCGCCATCAGCGGCACGACCGACACCTACACGCCGCCCGCCGGCAGCGGTGGACAGCAGATCCGTGTCGAGGTCGAAGCCATCCGTGACGGCTACCGCAGCTGGCAGATCCAGCAGCACACCTTCCTGTACCGCGCGCAGCTGGTGACCGAGGCGGGCGATCGCCTGGTCACCGAAGCGGGCGACCCCCTGATTCTGGAGTAACGAAAATGGTCGACGTAAAGATCTCTGGCCTGCCGGCTGCCGCCGTGCTCACCGGCAATGAGGCGATTCCAGCTGTCCAAGGGGGCGGCAGCGTGAAGCTCCTGGTCAGTGCGATTCGGGCTGGTCTGGCAGCTGATGGCAACGTGGTGCATACCTCTGGTACGGAGAGTATCGGCGGGACCAAGACTTTCCAGGTCTACACCTATTTTTCGGGAGGTTTGGCTTCTGATGGAACCATCACGATTCGGGGCGATGGCACCGGAGCCGCTCGACTGATGCGAATCGGCGGTACCCGAACCGCAGACGGTCCGGCTTACTTCGACCTTGTGGCAGAGGCAAACCGCTCTGACTACAACACTCGCTTCTATCGCAGCGGTGGCGTAGATGGAGACACCAACATCAATCATCGTGGCGCCGGCGTGCTGGCATTGAACGCTGAGAACGCTGGTTCCATCGACTTGCGCATTTCCGGCACCAGCGCAATGCGCGTCAATTCCGATCGGTCAGTCACCTTCGGTGGCAATGCTGCTGCGATGGCGGCTACCCGCGTCAGCCTGGGCGCGGTTGGTCTAGTGGGAGCCGAGCAGGTGTCCGGGGTGAAGACGTTCTCGTCTGAAGTCCGAATCCAGAACGTGGCTCCCGGCTTCTGGCTCGATGAGTCGGACGGCGCGAACGGATTCTTCGCCGTTGTAGATTCAGGCGTCTATCAGCTTCAAGTAAGAGGCCCCAATTTCGGGGGGTATGTCCGGCAAATGCTGCAGGTCAGCGCATCTGGCGGCACCTTCGCAATGGGCGGGGACCTGGTTCGACCGCTGGCGGACAACGCTCAGGCCCTGGGAGCGTCCAACTACCGATTCACATCTCTATGGTCTGTGAACGGTGCGGTCCAGACTTCTGATGCTCGTCTGAAAACACCATTGGAGTGCATGACGGATGTGGAGGAGGCGGCGTTCCTGGAAATCAGCGCGCTCCCGGCGAAATGGAAGTGGAGGGCTCGCGTGGAGGAAGAGGGCGACGAAGCTCGCTGGCACGCAGGCCCTTCGGTGCAAGCCGCGATCGCTGTAATGGAGAAGCATGGCCTCAGTGCGTTTGCTTACAGCGCGTTCTGCTACGACTCGTGGCCGGCTGAGGACGAGGTATGGCGGGAGTGGCCCGCACAAGAAGCCGAAGTTGTTGAGTGGCCGGCCGTGCCGGAGACGTGGGCCGAAATTCCGGCGGAAGTTGATGAGGCCGGCGAGATTGTCATTCCTGCCCGGCGTGAGTTGGTCCACGAGGCCATGCCGGCAGGGCGCGTGGTGCTGAAGGAACCTGTCGAGGCTGGTCGCGAGCTTGTCCGGCCTGCGGTTCAGGCGGGCGACCGCTACAGCTTCCGAGTATCCGAGCTGCAGGCTTGGATTCTGGCAGCAATGGCTCGCCGTGAACGCCGCGAGCGCGAGGCGGTCGAGCAGCGCCTGGTCAGCATCGAGCAGCGCCTGGCTGTCCTTGAGACCGGGAAGTAGTTCAAGAACTGGGCGCCGGCCGATCAGCGGGAACTGATCGGCCGACGCCGCAACACACGCGACAGCCCGCGTGCAATTGGCCAAGGCCCAGCCCCCTCGCGCGGGGAGGCTCAGTCTGGCCGGGATCCATCGCAGAGGCTGAGAATGAAGACCACAACGCTGTTCCCCTGGCCGGGCGGGAAGACCCGCCTACTGCCGCACCTGCTGCCCCTGGTGGCCGAGAACCCCCACCGCACCTATGTCGAGGCGTTCGCTGGTGGCGCGGCTCTACTGTTCGCCAGGGAGCCGGCCAAGGCTGAAGTCCTGAACGACTGCCACGGCGAGCTGGTGCGGCTGTATCGGGTGGTGGCCAACCATCTGGAAGAGTTCGTTCGCCAGTTCAAATGGGCCCTGACGAGCCGCGAGATGTTCCGCTGGTGCCAGCTCCAGCACCCGGACACCCTGACCGATATCCAGCGTGCCGCACGCTTCTATTACCTGCAGCGGCTGGCATGGGGTGGCAAGGCGACTGGCCAAACCCCCGGTTTCGGCCGGGGCGGCAAGGGCCTCAACCTGCTGCGCATTGAGGAGGATCTGAGCGCCGCACACCTCCGGCTTCACAAGGTCACCGTCGAGCACCTGCCCTGGCAGCAGTGCCTGGCCAAGTACGATGGAACGGACACCCTGTTCTTCCTCGATCCGCCGTACTGGGAGACCGAGGGGTACGGCGCTCCCTTTGGCATGGACCAGTACCAGGAGCTGGCCCGTCAGATGGCAGGGCTGCGTGGCGCGGCGATCCTGACGATCAATGACCACCCGGCCATGCGGGAGGTCTTCAGTCAGTTCAGAGACCGGGTGGTGCCAATCCGCTACACCATCGGCCGCCAGGCTGTTCAGCGGCGGGAGCTGATCTACACGACTTGGTAGGGGAGCCAGGGCACGGGGCGGTTTCCGCCCCGTGCAATTTCATTCCGCTGGGCGCAACATTGGCGGCCCACCGTTTATCTCACCAGCGGCTGGCGATTTATCGCGCGCCGTTACACCCTCCCAATGGAAGGTCTGCAGCGGCGTGGGGTCGGGCAGGTAGACGCTGACGTGCAAGGCCTGCCGATCAGCAGTGGGAAGGGGGAGCGGATCGCTCAGGCGGTCCTGCCCCGGCGCAATCACGACCCCGGGCTGGCCGTCGAAGCGCAGCGGCTGCGGCGTGTCACCCGTACGTGCAGCCACGCTGGCAGCGCCGATCTTCAACGGCCGGGTGCCATAGGCATTGGTCAGCCGGACCCGCAGGCGCGGCCCGCCCAGGCTGAGGCGCGCGCTCTGCCGGAAGGTCTGGTCCTGCAGTTGGCCGGGAATGAGGGCAGGAAACAGGAAATCAGCGCTCCATACCGGCTGCGGGCTGGCTTGCCAGCTGGCGACCCAGTGCGGCGCGGGTGAGGCGGTTGACGCGGCGGCGGCGCCGGACAGGGCGAACAGGGCGGTGGCGGTCAGTTGGCTCAGACGATTCATCGGAATGACCCGGTGGGAGGGACGGCCATGGTGCGTCCGCGCTCACCTGTGAACTAGACTGCGCATGGATAATCATCTGTGAATCAAATTCATTGCCATGGCACGCACCGACATCAACCGATCCGGCGAACTGGAAGTGTTCGTGCGGGTCATCGAAACCGGCGGCTTTTCCGCTGCCGCCCGCAGCCTGGAGATGACGCCCTCGGCGGTCAGCAAGCTGGTTGCGCGGCTGGAACAGCGGCTGGGGACGCGCCTGCTGCAGCGTTCCACCCGCCAGCTACAGCTGACCCCGGAGGGGTGTGCGTTCTATGAGCGCGGCCTGCGGGTGCTGGCTGATCTGGAAGAAGCCGAACGCTGCGCCAGCGCCCACGCCGAGCCGCGCGGGCGGCTGCGGGTGAATGCCAACGTGCCGTTCGGCCAGCACTTCCTGCTGCCACTGCTGCCGGACTTCCTGCAGCGGCACCCGCAGGTGGGGGTGGACCTGACCCTGACCGACGAGGTGATCGATCTGCTGGAGCAGCGTACCGACGTGGCGGTGCGGGCCGGTCCGCTGAAGAGCTCCAGCCTGGTCGCGCGCCGGCTGGGGGCAACGCGGATGATGATCGTGGCGGCACCGGCCTATGCGGCACGACACGGATTGCCGGGCAATGTCGAGGCGCTGCTGGCGCACAACCGGCTGGATATCGGCCACGCACGGTCGGTGCAGGGCTGGCCGCTGTTGCAGGATGGGCAGGAGCAGCGGGTGCTGCCCAGCGGAAATGCGCGCGCCAGCAATGGCGATGCACTGCGTCAGCTGGTGCTGGGCGGGCTGGGCATGGCCCGTCTGGCCGCGTTCCAGGTGCAGGCCGACATCGCGGCAGGGCGGTTGTTGCCGGTTCTGGAGGACGCCAACCCGGGCGACCTGGAAGAGGTGCACGCCGTGTTCCTGGGGCAGGGTGGTTACCTGCCGCTGCGGGTGCGCGCGTTCCTCGATTTCCTGGTGGAAACGGTGGATCTGGCGCGACCGCTGGGGTGACATGCGCCGCGCTACCGCGCGGAAGCCGAGCATGGGCTCGGCTCTACACGTCGGTTCCGTTCGAGATTCCTGTAGAGCCGAGCCCACGCTCGGCGCCACCAGCCTCAGGCCTGCAGCAGCTTGCGCGCGGCGGCGCGGGCTTCCTTGCTCACTTCCACGCCACCGAGCATGCGCGCCAGCTCTTCCTCGCGCGCCTTGGTGTCCAGCTTCTCCACCGCGCTCTGGGTCATGCCTTCCACCGGCGCCTTGCTGACCCGGTAGTGCGCGTGGCCCTTGGAGGCGACCTGCGGCAGATGGGTCACGCACAGCACCTGACGCTTCTCGCCGAGCGCGCGCAGCTTCTGCCCGACGATATCGGCCACCGCGCCACCGATGCCGGAGTCGACTTCGTCGAACACCATGGTCGGTACCGCGTCGAGGTCGAGCGCGGCCACTTCGATGGCCAGCGAAATGCGTGACAGCTCGCCACCGGAAGCGACCTTGCGCAGCGCACGCGGTGGCTGGCCAGCATTGGCCGCCACCAGGAATTCAACGCGCTCGGCGCCCTGCGGGTCCGGCTTGCCGCTGTCCTGCGGCTCCAGTTCGATCAGGAACTGGCCGCCGCCCATGCCCAGCTCGGCGATGATGCCGGTGGTGGTGGCCGACAGCTCGGCAGCAGCGGTGCGGCGGCTGCTGGTCAGCACCGCGGCCTCGACGCGCCAGGCCGCTGCGGCCTTTTCAATCTCGCCGGCCAGGCGCTGCAGGCGCTCGTCGGCGCCACGCAGCTGTTCCACTTCGGCGTGCATGCGCTCGCGCTGCATACCCAGCTCATCCATCGGCACGCGGTGCTTGCGGGCCAGATCGTGCAGGCGGCCCAGACGGCGCTCGTTCTCCTCGAACTGGTCCGGATCGGCGTCCAGGTCGTCATGCACCCGGTCGAGCAGGGCCAGGGCTTCGTGCAGCTGGATGGAGGCGCTGTCGATCAAGGCATCGACATCGCCCAGCCGCGGGTCATGTTCGGCCACCCTGGCCAGTTCATGCCGCACCTGCTGCAGCAGATCCAGCGCCGAGTGGCCTTCGTCGCCGTTGAGCTGGTCCGAAGCTGCCTGGCAGGCGGCCAACAGGGCGCTGGCATGCGCCTGACGGCGATGGCTGGCGCCGAGCGCGGTGATCGACTCCGGTTCCAGATCCTCACGGTCCAGTTCGCGCAGCTGGTGTTCGAGGAAGCCGATGCGGTCACTCACATCGCCCTGTTGCGACAGTGCCAGGGATTCATCGACCAGCGCCTGCCAGGTGGCGGCAGCGCGGCGCACCTGGCGGCGTTCGCTTTCGTTGCGGGCATAGGCGTCCAGCAGGGCCAGCTGCGACGGACGCGTCAGCAGGGCCTGCTGCTCGTGCTGGCCATGGATCTCCACCAGCAGGCCAGCCAGGTCCGCCAGCTGCGCCAGAGTGACCGGGCGGCCGTTGATCCACGAGCGCGAGCCGCCGTCGGCGCGGATCACGCGGCGCAGCTGGCATTGGTCGTCATCGTCCAGCTCGTTGCTGGCCAGCCACTGGCGGGCGGCCTGCAGCTGGTCCAGTGCGAACTCGGCCGACAGTTCGGCCCGGGCCGCGCCGTGGCGGACCACGCCGCTGTCGGCGCGCAGGCCGGACAGGAAGCCCAGCGCGTCGACCATCAGCGACTTGCCCGCGCCGGTCTCGCCTGAAACCACGGTCATGCCCGGCCCGAACTCCAGTTCGGTGGCGCGGACGACGGCGAAATCCTTGATTGAAAGATGTCTGAGCATGGGTAAGGGGGTGTCTGCAGCCGCGCAACGCTAGCACGCGCGGCGGGGTCGTCCAATGACTTGCCAAGGGGATGCGTCGCCATTATCTAATGTCCCTGTCTCACAGGTTGATTCCATGCACGGTTCTCCCGACCAACTTGCCCCGCGCGCGCGGCACCTGCTGCGCACGCTGATCGCGCGTTACATCCAGGACGGCGAACCCGTGGGCTCGCAGACGCTGGCGCGCGTGGCCGGCCTGGAGGTCAGCCCGGCCACCATCCGCAACATCCTTGGCGACCTGGAAGACCTGGGCCTGCTGGCCTCGCCGCATACCTCGGCGGGGCGGATTCCGACCGCGCATGGCTATCGGGTGTTCGTCGACAGCCTGCTGCAGATGCAGCCGCCGGGTGAAGGCGAGCTGGCCCGGCTGCGTCAGGAGCTGGCCGGCGGCGGCAGTACCCAGGCTCTGCTCGGCAGTGCCTCGGAGCTGCTGTCGGCGATGAGTCATTTCGTTGGCGTGGTCAGCGCCCCGCGCCGCGAGCAGTTCGCCTTCCGCCAGATCGATTTCGTGGCGCTGGACGGGCGCCGGGTGCTGGCGATCCTGGTGTTTGCCGACAATGAGGTGCAGAACCGGGTGATCGAGACCCGCCAGGACTTCGCACCGGGGCAGCTGGAGCAGGTGGCCAACTACCTCAATGCCCACTTCGCCGGGCTGCCCCTGGCCGAGATCCGTACCCGCCTGCTGCTGGAGCTGCGCGACGCGCGGTCCGAGCTGGAACAGGTGCTGGCGCACAGCATCGAGCTGGCCGAGCAGGCCCTGCAGCCGCCGGCCGACGACATGCTGGTGGCCGGCCAGACCCGTCTGATGGGGGTGCAGGACCTGTCCGACCTGGAGCGCCTGCGAGAACTGTTCGAGCTGTTCTCCAGCAAGCGCGAGATCCTCCAGCTGCTGGAGCGGACCATCCAGGCCCCCGGCGTGCGCATCTTCATCGGCGAGGAAACCGGCGTGGTGCCCCTGCAGGGCGTCTCGCTGGTCACCGCCCCGTACACCGCCAATGGCCAGGTACTGGGCGTGCTGGGCGTGATCGGGCCGAAGCGGATGGCCTACGACCGCATGATCCCGCTGGTGCAGGCCACCGCCGATGTGCTCGGTGCGGCCTTTTCGCCCGGCGGGCGAAGTCCAGGTGCATCGGACGCTTGAAACGCAGCATCCCGCCCACACTAGGGTGGGTGGAGGCGGAGAGTGACCGCCAGGGACCCAGACATGAATCAAGATCAGCCAGACATCGCCGCCCAGCAGGCCGCCGCCGACGCAGCTGCCGCCGAGGGCGTCAACGAACAGATCGAACAGCTCCGCGCCGAAGTGGAGCAGGTCAAGGCCGAAGCGCTGCGTGAGCGCGCCGACCTCGACAACCAGCGCAAGCGCGTGGCCCGCGACATCGAGCAGGCGCGCAAGTTTGCCAACGAAAAGCTGCTGGGCGAGCTGCTGCCGGTATTCGACAGCCTCGATGCCGGCCTCAAGGCCGCCGGCGACGATGCCCATCCGCTGCGTGAAGGCCTGGAGCTGACCTACAAGCAGCTGCTGAAGGTCGCTGGTGACAACGGCCTGGTGCTGCTGGACCCGACCGGCCAACCGTTCAACCCGGAACACCACCAGGCGATCAGCCAGGTCGCCGCCCCCGGCGCCGCCCCGGGCAGCGTGGTGACGGTGTTCCAGAAGGGTTACCTGCTCAACGAGCGCCTGCTGCGGCCGGCGCTGGTGGTGGTTGCCGCCGATTGACCCCGCGCGCCGGGCCAGGCCTGGCGCGGGTGTCTTCGCCCCGGACGGGGCCTCGGCACGACCGACGCTGAACGTGTTGGGCGAACGGAAACACAGCGTTCGGCGGGTGGCTTGAATGTTCCACGAGCCTCCCCCACATCCCATTCATCCACCGGCCGAACGGCCGGACTGACAAAAACAACATCCTTCAAGGAGTCCCCCATGGGCAAGATCATTGGTATCGACCTCGGCACCACCAACTCGTGCGTGGCGATCATGGACGGCGGCAAGGCCCGCGTCATCGAAAATTCGGAAGGCGATCGCACCACCCCGTCGATCGTCGCCTACACCAAGGACGGCGAAGTCCTGGTCGGTGCCTCGGCCAAGCGCCAGGCCGTGACCAACCCGAAGAACACCTTCTACGCGGTGAAGCGCCTGATCGGCCGCAAGTTCACCGACGCCGAAGTGCAGAAGGACATCGCGCACGTCCCGTACAGCATCCTGGCCCATGACAATGGCGATGCCTGGGTGGCCACCAGCGATGCCAAGAAGATGGCGCCGCAGGAAATTTCGGCCAAGGTGCTGGAGAAGATGAAGAAGACCGCCGAGGACTTCCTCGGTGAGAAGGTCACCGAAGCGGTCATCACCGTGCCGGCCTACTTCAACGACAGCCAGCGCCAGGCAACCAAGGACGCCGGCCGTATCGCTGGCCTGGACGTCAAGCGCATCATCAACGAGCCGACTGCGGCTGCGCTGGCCTATGGCCTGGACAAGGGCGACAACAAGGATCGCAAGATCGTTGTGTACGACCTGGGCGGCGGCACCTTCGACGTCTCGGTGATCGAGATCGCCAATGTCGACGGCGAGAAGCAGTTCGAGGTGCTGGCCACCAACGGCGACACTTTCCTGGGTGGCGAAGACTTCGACAACCGCGTCATCGAGTACCTGGTTGAAGAGTTCAACAAGGACCAGGGCATCGACCTGCGCAAGGATCCGTTGGCCCTGCAGCGCCTGAAGGATGCTGCCGAGCGCGCCAAGATCGAGCTGTCCAGCGCCCAGCAGACCGAAGTGAACCTGCCGTACGTCACCGCTGACGCGTCGGGTCCGAAGCACCTGAACATCAAGCTGACCCGCGCCAAGCTGGAATCGCTGGTGGAAGAGCTGATCAAGAAGTCGATCGAGCCGTGCCGCGTTGCGTTGAATGACGCCGGCCTGCGTTCGAGCGACATCAGCGAAGTGATCCTGGTGGGTGGCCAGACCCGCATGCCGAAGGTGCAGCAGGCTGTCACCGAGTTCTTCGGCAAGGAACCGCGCAAGGACGTCAACCCGGACGAAGCCGTGGCACTGGGTGCCGCGATCCAGGGCGGCGTGCTCGGCGGCGACGTCAAGGACGTGCTGCTGCTGGACGTGACCCCGCTGTCGCTGGGCATCGAAACCATGGGCGGTGTGTTCACCAAGATCATCGAGAAGAACACCACCATCCCGACCAAGGCCTCGCAGGTGTTCTCCACCGCCGAGGACAACCAGTCGGCCGTGACCGTGCACGTGCTGCAGGGTGAGCGCGAACAGGCCCGCTTCAACAAGTCGCTGGCCAAGTTCGATCTGTCCGGCATCGAGCCGGCCCCGCGTGGCCTGCCGCAGGTGGAAGTGTCCTTCGACATCGACGCCAACGGCATCCTGCACGTGTCGGCCAAGGACAAGAAGACCAACAAGGAACAGAAGGTCGAGATCAAGGCCGGTTCGGGTCTGTCCGAGGAAGAGATCGCACGCATGGTTGCCGACGCGGAAGCCAACCGCGAAGAAGACAAGAAGTTCCAGGAGCTGGTGCAGGCCCGCAACCAGGCCGATGCCCTGATCCACGGCACCCGCAGCGCGATCACCGAGCACGGCAGCAAGGTCGGTGGTGAAGTGATCGGCAAGGTCGAAGCGGCCCTGGCCGATCTGGAAACCGCGATGAAGGGTGACGACAAGGCACAGATTGAAGCCAAGTCGAAGGTGCTGGAAGAAGCTGGCCAGTCGCTGTTCGCTGCCGCTTCGGCCGACCAGGGCGGTGCAGCCCCGGGGGCCGACGCCGGCAATGCGGGCAAGGCACAGGATGACGTGGTGGACGCCGAGTTCACCGAAGTCAAGGACGACAAGAAGTCCTGATCCGGACCGACGCGGGACGCTGCTTGCCAGCGTCCCGTTGTCGTATCAGGGTCCTGACCGCCCTCTGGCGCGTCGGGGCGCCCGACGCAAGAGCGGACCTGGTTCCGCTCTTCCGCTTTGACGAATCCCGACTTTCCGGAATGCGATCCACGATATGAGCAAGCGCGATTACTACGAAGTGCTGGGCGTTGCCCGCACCGCCACCGACGAAGAACTGAAGAAGTCCTACCGTCGTTGCGCGATGAAGTTCCACCCGGACCGCAACCCGGGTGATGCGGCGGCCGAAGCCTCCTTCAAGGAGTGCAAGGAAGCCTACGAAGTACTGTCCGACGGCAACAAGCGCCGCATGTACGACAGCCATGGACACGCCGCGTTCGAACACGGCATGGGCGGTGGCGGTGGTGGTCCGGGTGGCCCGGACATGAACGACATCTTCGGCGACATCTTCGGCAACATCTTTGGTGGTGCAGGCGGCGGTGGTCCGCGCCAGGCGCGTCGCGGCGCCGACATCGGTTACGTGATGGAGCTGGACCTGGAAGAAGCGGTGCGTGGCGTCGAACGCCGCATCGAGATTCCGACCCTGGCCGAATGCGGCGACTGCGATGGCAGCGGCTCGGAAGACGGCAAGGTCGAAACCTGCAACGTCTGTCATGGCCGCGGCCAGGTGCGTATCCAGCGTGGCATCTTCGCCATGCAGCAGGCCTGCCACAACTGCGGCGGCCGTGGCCAGATCATCGCAAAGCCCTGCAAGACCTGCCACGGCAACGGTCGTGTCGAGGAAGACAAGGTGCTGTCGGTGAAGGTGCCGGCAGGCGTGGATACCGGCGACCGCATCCGCTTGGCGGGTGAGGGCGAGGCTGGCCCTGCGGGGACGCCGCCGGGTGATCTGTACGTGGAAGTGCGCGTGCGTGAGCACCACATCTTCCAGCGCGACGGCGACGACCTGCACTGCGAAGTGCCGATCCGCATTTCGCAGGCCGCACTGGGCGACACCGTGCGCGTGGCCACCCTCGGTGGTGAGGCGGAAATCCGCATTCCGGCCGAGACCCAGACCGGCAAGCTGTTCCGCCTGCGCGGCAAGGGTGTTCGTTCGGTGCGCAGCCGCAGCGAAGGCGACCTGTACTGCCGCGTGGTGGTGGAGACGCCGGTCAACCTCACCAGCGACCAGCGCAAGCTGCTGGAGCAGTTCGAAGCCACCTTCAACGGTGAAGATGCGCGCAAGCATTCGCCGAAGTCGGCGACCTTCATCGATGGGGTGAAGGGCTTCTGGGACCGGATGACGTCCTGAGCGACCGACGGAAACGTTGAACGGAAACGCCGGGCAATGCCCGGCGTTTTCGTTTGCGGATGCGCTACAGAATTTCCCAGTTGGCTTTTCCGTACAGCCGCCGCCCCTCGAACAAAAGCGTTCCGCGATCACCCACGACATCCAGTTCGAACCAGGGTTGGCCGTCCCGTTTTCTGGGCCGGACGTAGAGACGCTTCTGGGCGCGATTCATTTCGACGTAATACGAGTTCCGTAGCGGGGCATCCTTGGGCTGCCCCGTCCATTGAACTTGGATAAAGCCATCGTCGTCTCGGCCTTGGATCTGGAGAAGGAAATGAAAACCGTCCTTCTGTTCATCCGAGTAGAAACCGAACTGCGTGCCGGTCGCGTATGCCGGTAGTTGCATTGCCGACAGGGCCAACAGCGCAGCAAAAAGCCATCGGGTGATACTCCATGCCTTTATCACAATTGCCTCCTCTTCCTTGGACGCGTTCCGAACATGACCATGTGTAGACGGCGTTCAACGGATCAACGGAAAAACGCCGCCGGCGTCTGTCCCAGCTGGCGTTTGAACATGCTGGTGAACGCACTCGGGCTTTCATAGCCCATCGCCAGCGCGACATCAATCACTTTCTCGCCGCGGGCCAGCCGCTCCATCGCGGCCAGCAGGCGTGCCTGCTGCCGCCACTGGCCGAAAGTCATGCCCAGTTCGCTGGCGAAGTGACGCTGGATGGTCTTCACATCGATCGCCAGCGCCTGCGCCCAGTCCTGCAGGGTCGCCTCGTCGCCGGGATGCTTCTGGATGTGCTGGCAGATCCGCTGCAGGCGCGGGTCGACGGGCTCGGGCAGGTGCAGCGGCAGTACATCCATGCGGTGCAGTTCGTCGAGCATCAGCCGCACCACCCGCCCATCGCGGCTGTCCTCTTCATGCGGTCCGTCGATCAGGCTCGCCGCCTGCAGCAGTTCGCGCAGCAGCGGCGCCACCTGCACGGCGAAGGGTTCTGCCGGCAGGTGCGGGGCGAATGCCGGTTCGATGTACAGGCTGCGCATGTGCACGTCGGCGATGCAGTCCACCGCATGCGCCATGCCTGCCGGCATCCAGATGGCGCGGGTGGAGGGCACCACCCAGCGGCCGACCTCCGATCGCACCACCATCAGCCCGGACATGGAATAGACCAGCTGGTGTCGGCGGTGCTTGTGCGCCGAGATGTGGGTGCCGGCGCGGTAGTCGCGGGCGCGGCAGGTCACCGGGCGATGCACCGGGACGTCGTTCCACGGCGCGGTTTCGCGGATGGGGCAGGGGGTGTCCTTTTTGCGATAGGCCATGACCAGAACGCGGCAGAAGGGAGCGGGTGGTCACCGTAGCATGCACGGCTCGCCCCCATCCTGACCGTGCGCAATGTCGACTCTGGCTTCTCCCGCCGTATCCGCCCGCCCCGTATCGCCAGGAGTGCTGGCGGCGATCTCCAGCTCGCACATGGTCAACGACATGATGCAGTCGCTGATCCTGGCCATCTATCCGGTGATCAAGGGCGGCTTCAACCTCAGCTTTACCCAGATCGGCCTGATCACGCTGACCTACCAGCTGACCGCCTCGATCTTCCAGCCGCTGGTCGGGCTTGCCACCGACCGCCGGCCGGCGCCGTACTCCCTGCCGATCGGCATGGCCTCGACCTTGTGCGGCATGCTGCTGCTTGGCTTTGCGCCCAATTACGCGATGGTGCTGCTGGCCGCCGCGCTGGTCGGCATTGGTTCGGCCATCTTCCATCCGGAAGCCTCGCGCATCGCGCGCCTGGCCTCCGGCGGCCGTCACGGCCTGGCGCAGTCGGTGTTCCAGGTGGGAGGCAACTTCGGTACGGCGCTGGGGCCGCTGATCGCCGCCGCGGTGATCGTGCCCTACGGCCAGCATTCCGCATCGTGGTTTGCCGGTGCGGCGTTGATCGGCATTGCCCTGCTGACCTATGTCGGCCGCTGGTACTCGCTGCATCTGGGCGCTCCCCGCCCAGCAACACATGGCGTGATCGCGGCGCGCCATCCACCGCGCACGATCGCCCGGGTGCTGGCGATCCTGCTGGTGCTGATCTTCAGCAAGTACTTCTACATGGCCAGCATCGGCAGCTATTTCACCTTCTACCTGATGCATCATTTCGGCATTCCGGTGGCGCAGGCGCAGCTGCATCTGTTCGCCTTCCTGGTGGCGTCCGCCGCGGGCGGCTTCTTTGGTGGGCCGCTGGGTGATCGAATCGGACGCAAGCCGATCATCTGGGCCTCGATCCTGGGCGTGGCACCGTTCGCGCTGATGCTGCCGCATGCCGACCTGCTGTGGACCACGATACTGGCGGTGCTGATCGGCTTCGTGCTGTCTTCCGCGTTCTCGGCGATCGTGGTGTACGCGCAGGAAATGATGCCGCACCGGATCGGCATGGTGTCCGGCCTGTTCTTCGGCTTCGCCTTCGGCATGGGCGGTCTCGGTGCGGCCGTGCTGGGTTTGCTGGCCGACAAGACCAGCATCGAATTCGTCTACCAGCTCACCGCCTTCCTGCCGCTGCTGGGCATCGTTGCCGCCTGGCTGCCGCCATCGAAGCCTTCTG
>NZ_WKEE01000109.1:0-2389 GCF_021605635.1 Stenotrophomonas sp. PA-6-5C | reverse complement strand
GGCCAACTGCGCAGCCTGTTCCTCCATCGCCCGTGCAGCAGCGGTGGCTTCTTCCACCAGCGCGGCGTTCTGCTGGGTGGTTTCGTCCATCTGCACCACGGTCTGGTTGACCTGTTCGATGCCGGCCGACTGTTCCTGCGAGGCGGCAGAGATCTCGGCCATGATGTCGGTGACGCGCTGCACCGAGGCGACGATCTCGCCCATGGTGCTGCCGGCCTGGTGGACCAGGCTGGAGCCCTCGGCGACCTTGCCGACCGATTCGTCGATCAGGCCCTTGATCTCCTTGGCGGCGGCGGCCGAACGCTGGGCGAGGGTACGCACTTCGCTGGCGACCACGGCGAAGCCACGGCCCTGTTCGCCGGCACGGGCGGCTTCGACCGCCGCGTTCAGCGCCAGGATGTTGGTCTGGAAGGCGATGCCATCGATGACCGAAATGATCTCAGCGATCTTCTTCGAGGACGCTTCGATGGCCGACATGGTGGTGACCACCTGGCCAACGACGCTGCCGCCCTGCGAGGCCACGCCGTGCGCGCCGATGGCGAGCTGGTTGGCCTGGCGCGCGTGCTCGGCGTTCTGGCGCACGGTGGAGGTCAGTTCCTCCATGGAGGCGGCAGTTTCTTCCAGATTGGCCGCCTGCTGTTCGGTGCGGCGCGACAGGTCGCTGTTGCCCGAGGCGATTTCGCCGGCCGACAGGGTGATGCTGGAAGCACTGAGCTGGATCTGACCAACGATCTGGGTCAGCTGGCTGACCGTGGCGTTGGCGTCGTCACGCATGCGCGCGAACACGCCCTGGTAGTCACCGTGCATGCGCGCGGTCAGGTCGCCGTCGGCGATGGACGACAGCAGCTGCGAGAGCTTGCCGAGGTTGTCATCACTGACCGCCATCATGGCGTTGAGGTTTTCCAGCATGGTGCGGAAATCGTGATCGAAGCGCTGTGCGTCGCCGCGCTGGCTGAAGTCGCCCGCGGCTGCGGCACTGGCCAGCTGCTTGATCTCGGCATTGATGCGGCCGAGGTTGGCCTTGACCGTGTCGACGGTGGTGGTCATCGCCGCCTTTTCGCCCGGGTAGCGGGCGATGTCGCCGCTGAGGTCGCCGACGGCGTACTGCTGCACGACGTTCAGAACATCGTGCAGGGTCTGCACGTGGCTGCCGACCAGGACATTGGTCTCCTGCACCATCAGCCCGTATTCGCCCGGGAAGGCGCTGGCGTCGATGCGGTAGCTGAGTTCACCTTCATCGTGACGGCGCGCCATCTCGCGCTGGCCGCTGATGACTGCGTGCAGCTGCTGCTGCATGCGTGACATCGCTTCGAGCAGGCGACCGGGTTCGTCATGCGGCTGCGGACCGATGTGGCTGTCCAGCTTGCCGCCGGCAATGCCTTCGGCGACGGCGGTGGCCTGCTTCAGCGGTCGCGCGATGCGGTTGCCGATGACCCAGCTCAAGGCCAGCACGATCAGCACCAGCACGCCGCCGGCCAGGGTCATGATGGCGGTGAAGACCAGTGCCTGCTGCTGCACGTCATCCATGTAGACGCCGCTGCTGACCACCCAGTTCCAGGGCTTGAACAGGCCGGCGTAAGCGACCTTTTCGACCTCGCCCTTCTCGCCGGGCTTGGCCCAGCGATAAGCGACGAAGCCGCCGCCGGCCTTGGCCGCTTCGATCTGGTCGTAGTAGATGCGGATGCCATCGCCGGTACGGAAATCCTTCATGTCCTTGCCCACCAGATCCTTGCGGAACGGGTGCATGAGCACGTGATAGCCGGTGTCGTAGATGTTGTAGTAGTAGGTATCGTTGTGCGCGCGCATGACCTCCAGCGCCTGCAGCGCGGCGGCCTTGGCGGCTTCTTCGCTGAGCTCACCGGTTCCGGCGAGACGGTGGTAGTGGTCGAGGATGCCGTAGCTCAGTTCGACCTGGGTCTTCAGCGAAGACTTGCGGGTATCGGTGAGGTCCAGGTACTGCATGCGGGCAGCGATCACCGAGAGCGCGATCACGCCCAGCGCGATCAGCAGCGTGAGCAGGTTGAGCTTGCGTCGGACGGAGAGATTGCTGAAGTAGTGTTGCCAGCGATGCAGGAGATTCATCGAGCAGTACCCGGGTGATGGTGGGTGGAGGCGCCGGTGCTGGTCGGGAGCAGCGGTGACATGACCGTTATCGGCCGCGGTGGCGGGGGATTGAGGCGGGGTGTTCGAACGTATTCAGGTTTGCTTGCAGCGGCGGCTGCGGCGCTGCCTGCGGCAGGCTTTTAAGGCAACAGCAACAGCAACAGCAACGGCAACGGCGGGTCATGGCGATGGGTTGCTATGGGTTGGCCGGGTCGGGGTGGGCAGGCAGGACACGCCGTAGACCCATCCATGGGGGCTCGATGGCGCCATCCATGGCGCCAACGGT
>NZ_WKEE01000108.1:0-3695 GCF_021605635.1 Stenotrophomonas sp. PA-6-5C | reverse complement strand
TAGTTGAAGAAGGCCAGTTGCGCGTAGGCGTCTCCTCCTTCCGCCGCCTCTACCAACCACTTGGTTGCATCTCCGATTGCGCCTGTTGGCAACGCCTCGCACTGCTCAAGCATTCGGTCTGTGCTGAGGAGAGAGCGACGTTGCTGATCGACCAGGAACTGCTCGCGCGTCATTCCTGTAGCTTTGAGTAGTTCCGGGTCAACGATTGTGTCTGCGCCGTAAGATGGTTCGCGGAGCTGTAAGCTCGTGCGGCACTCATTCAAGGCCAAGAACAATTGGCGCTTCGCTTCCAAGTCACCAGCTTCGGCTCTCGCAAGAAGCGAGGGGTAGAGATCCGCGAGCGGAACTTTCGGGAGCTGTTGTGCGGCGGCGACCCCACCTGCGAATGGATCTGAGCCATGTTTGGCAATCTGTAAATGGGGAGCCTTGGAAGAGAGTTCTTATCAGGGTGATGTCTCAATGTCAGGCGGAACTGGTGTTGGTTCCGGCTTTGAGCAAGAGGTTGTTAGGGTTGCTGCGAAGAGAAGTGGCAAAAGAAGCGAACGGCACCGACAAGTTGATCTAGCGGCTTGATGCTCAATCTGCATTCGGATCTCCAAGTGGCACAGCTGGGCACTGAGCGGGCAAAGTCGACGGGAGTTGCGAGTCCCTCTTCTATGACCAACGGGGCTGGAGCACACCTCCCCCAGTAGGTGAGGGCTTGGTTCATGTTATGTCTATATGGGCGCAGAGGTTGTAGCGACTGCGTTGCCTTGCTAAGGGACCGTGGAGCGCTCTGAGCAGCGCGCAGCCGGCACGGATTCGGAAGGGTTCAGGCAGATCGCCCGCCGTTCGCAGGATCTGCGACCCTTGCTCGTATGCTCCCGGCCATGCTTCCTTCGCACACGGCTACCAAGGCTTCAGCGCTGCCCCGATCCCCTTTGGCTGGGTCCAGACAGGCGAGCGCTGGACGCTGCGGTGGAATGGCCACGAGGTGGCCGCGGTGGAGCTTGATGGCCGTCCAGGTGTGCGGCTCTGGATGTAAGCCCAGAAGATGTGGGACGTGAAGGAAGAGCGCGCGGCAAGCGTTCGACAGGCTAAGCGGGTCGGGTGCCGCCTCCGCAGCCCCTTGGGCAAGGACTGCTACACGCGCGAGCGATACGCCTGGTCCGGATCGAGCCGCAGACGCAGGCGATGACGATCGATGCAGGTTCGAAGCGCGACTTCGATATCGGCCTGCGCTTGGTGCGGGGCGGGTGGTGATCGGTTGCCTGCACGTGGTGGGCGCCATGGCTGGAGGCGGCGGCAGCATGTGCCCTGCAGCTCTGGATCGTCATGGACGAGCGGCTGGGCGGTATGGGCACACGTCTGGACCCGCTGGCGGCTGCCGCGTTGTTCAACCACCCGGGCCCGGCGGAGTTCCATCGCTACAGGCAGGTGCTGGTGCAGGCCGAGCTGGGCTGATCCGGAACGGATTTCACACCTCATTCATGCCTCCGCGGCAATGTTGAGGTCATAGCGGAAGGGGGACTGCTGGGCGCTCAATGCCCGAGCGCGCGACGGTGCTTGCTCCCCCACGGGCTTGTAGGACTCTGCCTTGAATCTGCTTATCTCTTTAGCCTGCGCGGTGCTGGCAGCAGGCGCTTTGCTGGCGCTTATCCATGGAACCGCGCTGTGTTGGAAGGCGGCCGCTGGCCGGCGCGCAGCGCGACGAAAGGGATCACGATGATGGAGGCGTACCGATACGCCTATCAAAAAGCACGCGGCTGGCACGCTCCGATTCTGATCTCGGCGTGGGCTGGACTCAGGTACTCCCTTACCGGGGATACCGGCTACTTCAAGTCGCATGGCGGCTGGCGCCGCTCAAGGCTCCGCAGAGGCGTGGAGTCCTCCGAGTAGGTGGGCAACAGTAGCGATGCACTGGGAGATGACGACCTACAATCCTGTGATCGGTTGCGACTGGTCGCTGTCCGCCAGGGTAGCTCGGGCAGTTGATCCCCATGATTTTCGATCTTCGGGACGTTCGAGGCGCTGGAGCTACTTCGAGCGGGCACCGCATTGGGTGGCGGCCTCGATGTAGCGAGCCTGCCGATGCTTCAGGAACCTGCTGTAGAACTTGATCTCGCTTCCGCCTCCAGTTCGACGGGCGATCTCAACAAACTCCTTCCCGAGGCGTTGAGCCATTCCACGCATGCGGCGTCTCCATTGGAAGCGGTGAACTGTTCTGAGGCACTACTTGGGCGCGGGTGTGGAAACCGGATCCACGCGCTGGCGAGGTGATTCCCCATCCATCTGGATGGTGGCAACCAGGGCGCCGGTCTTCGCATGCTGGAGGGATACCGCCACCAGCTTCGCAAACAGCAGCTTCTGGTGGATCTCCCGATCGTTGGGGCTGCTCAGCGTCGGAGACCGGTAGTCCACGTTCTGCAGGTAGTACGGAGGTGTGATTTCGACCTGATAGACGAGGGCAACGTCGTTCTTCAGGGATCTTGCCACTTCAGGCTGAACATCGAAGTTGAGGTGCAATGCAGCGGCCGAATTCTCTGTCCATGGCGTGTTGGCGATCGAATCAATGTACTGCATGGGGAAAGCCAGGTTCACCGTTTCGCTGGTGCCCTTGCGGACATTCGCGGTCACGCCGAACGCATTCGTACCGATGTAGGAACTGCCTTTCCCATGTCTGATGGTCATCAGCATGGCGTAGACCAAGTGATACTTCTGCCCATCGGATGCCCCCGACATGAATTTGTTCAGCGCGTGGACGCGCAGCTTCTGCGTGTCGGCGTCGTAGGTCGTATAGGCACTTTCATCGTCGCGGAAGCAGATCTGCCCATTGCGTACCCCGATGGCTTCAATGCTTCGAACTGCGCGCTCTTCATACGCCGACCGGCTGGTAAACTCATCGCGGACGCCGAGCTCGGTGAACAGCCTGCCCGCCACATGCAGGGCGTTGCCCTTCAGGCGAATGGACCCCACAGCGTCATTCACGGAGTCACAGGCTTGCTGCGATGTATTGTCCGCAGCGAGGCATGGGAACGTTGCCGCCATTGCGGCGAAGAGAACATAGTGGCGCATGCGTGGTGTCTTCCATGATCGGTCAATGCTGTCAATTCGATTGCGCCGGCATGCCATCTCTCCTGCGCACCGCGTGCCAAGTATATCCAGCATTGGCCAAGCGGTTGCCGTCTTTGTCCATGCGGTACCGCGCAACGTGATTTCCTGCCGCAGAGGGCTCACCATTGCGGAAGTCTCCTCCGCCGAATGACCATGTCCGAGCACCTGCAGCCTGTGCAGTCATCGCACTACGCCACCATTGCCAGCTGGCTTGATTCGGCTGCCTCCACCCAGCGCTGGGCAGGGCCTGGCGTCGCATTTCCGCTGGCGCCGGATTGCCTGGCCCACGCCCTGGAACTGGAGATCCGCCCTGGCTGGGTACTGCTGGACGCGCATGACAACTGCCTTGGCTTCGGCCAGTACTGGCGGACCGAAGCCGATACCGCACATCTCGGCCGCATCATTGTTTCTCCGCAGGCGCGGGGGCGTGGCCTCGGACGTGTACTGATGCAGTCCTTGAGCAGGCAGGCGCTGCAGGTGGATGGTGTCCGGCGCCTCACCCTGCGCGTGTATCGTGACAACGTGGCCGCGATGGCCTTGTATCGCAACCTCGGATTCGTCGCGGTTGAGCAGGAATCTACGGCGCAACTGCTGTTCATGGC
>NZ_WKEE01000107.1:0-3881 GCF_021605635.1 Stenotrophomonas sp. PA-6-5C | reverse complement strand
GGGCGGGGGGAGATAGTTGCACTTACATCCATCCGGATGAAGCGATATATTATCTTGGCGTGAGGAGGTGGTGCGATGCAAGCCCCGTCTCCCATTGCATCACTTCATGCCCTGCCGGCATGAGGGCATTGGTTGCAGCCGCAACCGAGGCGCAGGTGTACCCTCCGTGCCCCTTCGTCGTGCTTTTTCCCCTTCCCGGAGTGCTGTTCCCGATGAAACACCTTGGCCTTGTCTTCGCCGTGCTGCTGGCCACCAGTGGCTGCGCCAGCCTGTCTTCCAAGGCGCCCAGCGCCTATGCCACCACCGCCGACCTGCAGGGCGACGCAGCGCGTCCGTCCAGCGGGCACGGCTGGGTGCGCAGCGAGCTGTACTTCGGCGTGGGCGAGGAGCAGGGCGCCGGTGACCGCCCGCAGGCCGACACCATCAGCGATGCGCAGTGGCGCGCTTTCCTGGACAAGGAAGTGACACCGCGCTTCCCGGATGGGCTGACTGTGTTCGATGCCTACGGCCAGTGGCTGTTCCGCGGCGATGCCACGCCCAACCGCCTGCGCACCAAGGTGCTGGTGGTGCTGCACGAGGACAGCCCGAAGCGCCGCGCCGACATCGAAGCGATCCGGCTGGCGTGGAAGCAGCAGACCAAGCACCAGTCGGTGTTGTGGTCGCGGCAGGCGGTTGACGTATCGTTCTGACCCAGAGGCGCCATAGTGGCGCTGCAGGGAATGACGATGAAACCCAGGGATGTGTTGTTGGGCGCGATGCTTGCCGGCGTGTTGGTGCCCGTGGCGCAGGCGCAGGATGAGGACCGGGGCCCGCTGCGGTTTTCGCCGGCAGCGGGCGTGCAGGCGACGGCCGAGGTGCAGGAGGACGGCATGCTTGCCGTGCTGCTGCAGCCGGCCGGGAAGCGCCAGCGGTTGCCAGGCGCGCCGGATGCCGATGGTAATTCGCGCCTGAGCGCAGAGGACCTCGATTTCGATGGGCACCCTGAACTGGTCGCGCGCGCGGCGGTGGGCATGGTCAATGAGGCTGTTGCGGTCTATCGCTTCGACGCTGGCAGTGGTGAATTCCGCGCGCTGAAGGCGGTGACCCATGGACACGACCAGTGCGGCGAACTGATGGGCCTCACTGCCGATGCCGCCACGCGCACGCTGACCGCCAGCTGCCGCAGCGGGCCGATGTGGTACACCGACCAGTACCGGTTTGCAGGTGGGCAGCTCTATCTGTACCGCGGTGAGAATGTGCTGATGCTGGGCGATACGCTCAACCAGGCGCTGCGCTGGGAAGAGACCGAGAACCAAGGCCCGCTGGCGGTGTGGCGCACCTATGATCCCGCCGGCAAGGTGCTGGAAAGCGCCATTGGTGATGGATTGGGTGCACCCGCCAGCGGCGCACCGCTGCGGGGCCTGGACGCCACCGTGCTGCCTGCGCGCCTGTTCCTGTTCGACCGGCCCGGCGCATCAAGCACCAAGCGCTACCTGGTACAGGGCGATCAGGTGGAGATGCTGGATGAGCAGGATGGTTGGGTGAAGCTGCGTTACCGCACTCCGAAACAGGGCGCGATTGACGGCTGGATCAACGTCAACGATTGACGGCAGCGCTGCCCGGAGTTTGCACAACAAGGCGATCGATCTCTTGCCCACGGGAGCATCACTTCACCGGGTCTAGCCTCGGGTTTCCCCCGAACCAGGCTGCAGCACCATGAGCAAGCGCGTTGCCGAGATCGTCGTCGATACATTGCAGCAGGCGGGCGTCCGCCGTTGCTATGGCATCGTCGGCGACACCCTGAACCATGTCACCGACGCACTGCATCGCAGTGAAATCGAGTGGGTGCATGTGCGCCATGAAGAGGTCGCCGCGTTCGCGGCCGGTGCCGATTCATTGATCAGCGGCCAGCTGACCGCCTGCGCGGGCTCGTGCGGGCCCGGTGGCCTGCACTTCATCAACGGCATCTTCGAGAGCAACCGCAACCGCGCGCCGATGGTGCTGATCGCCAGCCAGGTGGTCACCAGCGAACTTGGCATGGAATTTCCGCAGGAAGTGGATTTCAAGGCGGTGTATGGCAGCTGCACGGTGTTTTGTGAGCAGGTGCACAGCCCGGCGCAGGCACGCCGCGTGGTGGCGCTGGCCTGCCAGGCGGCCATCAGCCGGCGTGGCGTGGCGGTGGTGATCCTGCCGGCCGACATCAGCGAAGCGGAGGTGAAGCACGATGTGCCGTTCTCGGTGCATTACACCCAGCCGGTGCTGCGCCCGTCCGATAGCGAACTGCAGCAGATTGCCGAACAACTGGGGCAGGGCAAGCGTATCGGCATCTATGCCGGCGCCGGTTGCCAGGGGGCGCATGCGCAGCTGCTGGAACTGGCGCGGCGCCTGCAGGCACCGGTGGCGCACACGTCGCGTGCCAAGGACTTCGTCGAACCGGACAACCCGTACAACATGGGCATGACCGGTGTTTTCGGCATCGAATCCGGCTTCCATACGTTGATGGAGTGCGACACGCTGCTGCTGCTCGGCGCGGATTTCGCCTGGGGCCAGTTCTATCCGGACAAGGCCACGATCATCCAGGTCGACCGCGACGGCAGCCACCTCGGCCGCCGCCATCCGGTGAACCTGGGCGTGGTCGGTGATATCGCACCGACGCTGGACGCACTACTGCCGATGCTGCCCCCGCGCGAAGACAGCAGCTTCCTGGACGAGTGCATCGAGCACCGCGACAAGGCGCTGAAGAAGCGCGAGCAGGAGGAGCAGCCGGGTGAAGGCGAGCTGATCCATCCGCAGCACCTGACCGCGCTGCTGTCGAAGTACGCCACCGACGATGCGCTGTTCACCGCCGATGGTGGCTCGCCGATGGTGTGGGTGCTGCGGCACATCCGGGTGAACGGTCGGCGCCGCACGCTGACCAGCCTGCTGCATGGCACGATGGCCAACGCGATGCCGCAGGCGCTGGGTCTGCAGAAGGCCTTCCCGGGGCGGCAGGTGATTTCGCTGTCCGGTGACGGTGGGCTGGCGATGCTGCTGGGCGATCTGCTGACCGCGGTGCAGGAAAACCTTCCGATCAAGGTGGTGGTGTTCAACAACGGCTCGCTGAATTTCGTCGAGCTGGAGCAGAAGGTGGAAGGCCTGCTGGACAACTACACCGACCTGAAGAATCCGGACTTCGGGCGGTTGGCCGAGGTGATCGGCTTCCATGGCCGCACGGTGACCCGCAGCGAGGATCTGGAGGAAGCGGTGCAGGATTTCCTGGCCCAGCGTGGGCCGGCCCTGCTGGACGTGCACACCAGTCGCGCGGAGCTGGTGATGCCGCCGCAGATCGAGGCCAAGCAGGTGGCGGGTACGGCGCTGTACGCGGCCAAGGCGGTGCTGAGCGGTCGCATCGACGACGTCAAGCATCTGCTGGTGGACAACTTCCTGAAGAAGTAAGAGGTTGGGTTTGATGCAGGGCTGCGCCCTGCACCCGCAGAGGCCGGAGCAAAAGCCGAAGCAACAGCAACAGCCGAAGCAACAGCAACAGCGGGCATTCCGTGGGATGGCGGGGTGGGTCCGGCTGCGGGGGACGCCGTAAACCCGTCCTTGGGGGCTTGGCCGCGGCATCCATGCCGCGGACACCCCCGCAACCGGACCCACCCCGCCTTCGACAGATTTCCGCGATCTGTCGGAATGGCATTGCCTGCTCTTGGTGGGTGTCGACTGCTGTTGGTGGGTGTCGACCTTGGTCGACACGGTAGATCCACGCTATGCGTGGATGGATTTCTGGGCATATCGACGGATGTGATCTCTGTAGAGCCGGGCCATGCCCGGCTCGCGAGCGAAGCGACCGGCTTCTGCCTTTGATCTTTTGATTCTCTTCCGTGGCTGGCGCCCGCAGGAAACTGTCAGGGGCCGGGCGG
>NZ_WKEE01000106.1:0-5198 GCF_021605635.1 Stenotrophomonas sp. PA-6-5C | reverse complement strand
ATCCGCGACTGCGGCTTCCAATGCAACGCGCCGATGCCCGATGCCGACCCCGCCGCAGGCGCGCACGCCCATGCTGCGCATGCCGGGCACGGACAGGAATTGGCCGCAGAGCGCCCCGCTGACGCCCACGCCGGCCACGGCGATGACGCCACGGATGCCGGGGGCCACGACGCCCATGCGGGCATGAACCACGGCAGCGATCTGCACGCCGCGGCGCGCGACATGGGCCGCCGCTTCCTGGTCGCCCTCGCCTTCGCGATCCCGGTATTCGTGTGGTCGCCCATGGGCGGGCTGATAGAGCCGCCGCCGGTGCCGTTCGGACTGCGCGAGAACGTCTGGTTGTTCCTGCTGGCGACCGGCGCCGTGCTGTATCCGGGCTGGCCATTCTTCAGCGCCGCGATCCGGTCCCTGCGACGGGGTGTGCTGGACATGGCGGTCCTGGTGCTCCTGAGCGTGGGCACAGGTTACGGTTTCAGCATCGCGTCGACGTTCTTCTTCGACGGGCCGAACTTCTACGAGGCCTCGGCCGTCCTGCTGACCTTCGTCCTGCTTGGCCACTGGCTCGAGATGCGGGCTCGCGCCGGCGCCTCGGACGCCATGAAAGCGCTGCTGAAGCTGTCCCCACCCCGCGCGGTCGTCCGGCGCGAGGGGCAGGAGCTCGACATTCCCACCGCTGAAGTGCTGGTCGGCGAGACCGTGATCGTGCGGCCCGGGGCGAAGATCCCGGTCGATGGCATCGTGACGGAAGGCAGCTCTCAGGTCGACGAATCCATGCTGACCGGCGAGTCGATGCCGGTGCGCAAGGATCCCGGAGAGTCCGTCGTCGGCGGATCGATCAACAAGAGCGGCGCATTCGCCTACACCGCCACCAAGATCGGCAGCGACACGGCACTGGCGCAGATCATCAAGCTGGTCCAGACCGCGCAGAACTCCAAGGCGCCCGCGCAGCTGCTCGCCGACCGCGCCTCGCAATGGCTGGTGCTGGCTGCGATCGTGATCGGGCTGCTGACCTTCGCGGTCTGGTTCTGGTGGCTGGGACAGCCGCTGCTGTTCGCGCTCACGCTGACGATCACCGTCTTCGTCATCGCCTGCCCCGATGCACTCGGTTTGGCCACGCCGATGGCGATCATGATCGGCACTGGCCTGGGGGCACGACACGGCATCCTCTTCAAGCATGCCGAATCGATTGAGAAGAGCGCACGCCTGGACGTGGTGATCTTCGACAAGACCGGCACCCTGACGGTCGGCGCCCCCGAGGTGGTCGACATGGCGGTCGCGCCGGGCTGGACGCAGGAGCGGTTGCTGGCCGCGGCCGCCGCGGTCGAGGCGCACTCCGAGCACCCGCTGGCGCAGGCCATCCTGAAGCGTGCCGGTCCGGTAGCCGAGCGCGCTACCGCGTTCACCAACATCGATGGCCAGGGCGCTACCGGCGTGGTTGACGGGGTGCAGGTGGTGCTGGGCAACCGGATCCTGATGGTCGAGCACGGCATCGACCTCTCGGTATTGGAAGCGGAGGCTGCGCGCCTCACCGGTGCCGGTCGCACGGTGATCTATGCCGGGGTGGGTGACCGGCTCGCAGGCTTCTTCGCGATTGCCGACGCGATCCGGGAGACCTCGCGCGCGGCCATCGACGAATTGCACCGGCGCAACATCAAGGTGGCGATGATCACCGGCGACAACCGCCCCACGGCCGAGCGCGTGGCACAGGACCTGGGAATCGACATCGTGCTGGCCGACGTGCTGCCGGGCGGCAAGGCCGATGAGGTCATCAAGCTGCAGTCGCAGGGCCTCAAGGTCGGCATGGTGGGCGACGGCATCAACGACGCACCGGCGCTCACCCAAGCCGACGTTGGGTTCGCGATCGGCGCCGGCACCGACGTCGCCATCGAGAGTGCCGACATCGTGCTCATGCACAGCGACCCTTATGACGTCGTTCGCGCGACCACCATCGCCCACGCCACTCTGCGCAAGATGCATCAGAATCTGGGCTGGGCCGTGGGCTACAACGTGCTGGCCTTTCCGCTGGCGGCCGGTGTGCTCTATCCGTTCGTGCTGTCGCCAGAAATCGCCGCGCTGTCGATGTCGGGCAGTTCGGTGATCGTCGCCCTCAACGCGTTGCTGCTCAAACGCCTTCCACTGGCGGATGCCGCCACCCCTCGCAGCCCATCTAAGGAGTCCACACCATGAATACGGTCACACACGTCGCCCATTCCAGACCCCGAGGTACCAATCGCAGCCATTGGGTCGCCGCACTGGCCCTCGCGCTCGCGTTCGCATTGCCGGGGGTCGTCTCCGCGAACGAGGGTGGGTTCCGCCACAACGTGTTGATGCGCGGCCAGGTGCTGGAAAAGCAGGACGGAACGCTTGTGGTCTGTGTCGGGCAGGCCGACGGTGCCCAGGTCGGGCAGGTGCTGGACGTGATCCGGCACAAGCGCCGTATCCGGCATTCGCGGGCCGGCGGTCCACGCTACCGCCGCGAGAACGTTGGCCAAGTGCGCATCGTCGAACTGTTCGACAGCCACTACGCGGAGGCTGAAGTGATCTCCGGGAGCCCCAAGGTCAACGACACAGTGGAGCTGATCCGCCCCTGACAGGCGCGCGGGCGATGCAGATGCGCCTCGGCCCTCGCCATGCCCTCCGCAATCACTTCCCTTCCAGGACAGGAGCCACACCATGACAGCGTCTTCCAACCCCACCCTGCAATTCCTCGGTGCCGCGGGCACCGTGACCGGCTCGCGCTACCTGGTCGAGGCCAACGGTCAGCGCGTGCTCGTGGACTGCGGCCTGTTCCAGGGCTACAAGCAATTGCGCGAGCGCAACTGGGCTCCGTTTCCCGTCGAGGCGTCATCAATCGACGCGGTGGTCCTGACCCACGCCCACCTGGACCATTCGGGCTACTTGCCCGCACTGGTCAAACAAGGGTTCCGCGGCCGGATCCACTGCACCCATGGCAGCGTGGCCCTGTGCGGCCTGCTGCTTCCCGACAGCGGACACCTGCTCGAAGAGGAGGCCAAGTACGCGGCCCGCAAGGGGTACTCCAAGCACAAGGAACCACGGCCGCTTTATACCGAGGATGACGCCCGCCGCAGCCTGAAGCAGCTCAAGGGGCATGACTATGGTCGCGACATCGAGGTCGCATCAGGCGTCACGATCCGCTTCCATCCTGCCGGCCACATCCTGGGCGCTGCCCATGTCAGCCTTGACGTCCAGGGCCAGCGCCTGCACTTCAGTGGCGACCTGGGACGGCAGCAGGAGTCGCTGATGAATCCGCCGACGCCCCTGCCCGCCTGTGACGTCCTGGTCTGCGAATCCACATATGGCAATCGGGAACACATTCCGATCGACCAAGAAGCCGAGCTGGCACCGATCATCCGCCGCGTTGCCGCCCGCGGGGGCGTGATCGTCATTCCCGCCTTTGCCATCGGCCGCGCCCAGGCGCTCATGCTGCATATCGCCCGGCTGCGTGAGCGCAAGGACATCCCTCGCGTGCCGGTCTACCTCAACAGCCCGATGGCGATCAACGCGACCCGGCACTACCACGACCACCACTCCGAGCACCACGTGTCCGACGAGGACTGCCAGCGGATGTTCGACGTGGCCACCTTCGTCAACACTGTAGAAGAGTCGAAGGCACTCAACCGCCAGCGCGGGCCGATGATCATCATCTCGGCCAGCGGCATGATCACCGGCGGGCGCGTGCTGCACCACATCGAGGCGTTCGGCCCCGATGACCGCAACGCGATCCTGCTCGCGGGCTACCAGGCCGGAGGAACACGCGGTGCCGCGCTGGCGGCAGGCAAGCGCACGTTGCGCATGTTCGGCCGCGAGGTCCCCATCCGCGCCGAGGTGGTGCAGCTGGAGGGCTTCTCCGGCCACGCCGACGCCGGGGAGCTGCTGGACTGGATGCGCACCGCGCCGTCCGCGCCGCGCATGGTCTACCTCACCCACGGCGAGCCCGACGCTGCAGACACGCTGCGCGGGCGCGTGCAGCGTGAACTGGGCTGGCGTGCGCGCGTGCCGGGGCACCTGGAGCAAGTCGGATTGGAGGATGCGAGATGACCACGCAGGCCCCGGGCCACACCCGCCTGCGCGTCACCCGTGCCGGCATCGACACCTACCAGCAGCCGGTGGTCTATATGCACCGCGACTGCGAGGTCTGTCGCTCGGAAGGCTTTGCGGCGTTGACGCGCGTCAGGCTGGACGTGGACGCCCGCACGCTGGTGGCGACGCTGAACGTGGTCATCGACGATCGGCTCGGCCTGGACGAGGTGGCGTTGTCGGAGGCCGCGTGGACGCTCCTCGATCCCGCGCCCGACGCCCTCGCCGGCGTCAGGCACGCGGAACCCGCGGCGTCGGCGGGCGCGCTCCGTGCCAAGGTGTTCGGCGCCCGGTTGGACGACGCGCAGTACTTCGCCCTGGTGCAGGACGTGATGGAAAGCAGGTTGTCGGACCTGGAGCTTGCAGCTTTCGTCACTGCCAGCGCGGGTGACCGCCTGGACCATGCGGAGACGACCGCGCTGACGCGAGCCATGATCTCCGTGGGCCAGCGCCTGGACTGGGGCGAAGGGCCGGTGCTGGACAAACACTGCGTAGGTGGCCTGCCGGGCAATCGCACCACCCCGATCGTGGTGGCCATCGTGGCTGCGCTGGGCTACCGCATCCCGAAGACCTCGTCGCGCGCGATCACGTCGCCCGCGGGCACCGCCGACACCATGGAAGTGATGGCGCCGGTGGCGCTCGACCTGGCGGCGATGCGCCGGGTGGTGGAGCGCGAGGGCGGCTGCATCGTGTGGGGTGGCAACGTGCGCCTGAGCCCGGCCGACGACATCCTGATCCGGGTCCAGCGCCCGCTGGATTTCGACAGCGACGGCCAACTGGTCGCCAGCGTGCTGTCGAAGAAGATAGCCGCGGGCTCCACCCACGTCCTGATCGACATGCCGGTGGGTCCGACGGCCAAGGTGCGAGGTGAGGCCGCGGCCCACAGCCTCGGCACGCGGCTTGCCCACACCGCGGGCGCGCTGGGATTGCAGTTGGGCATCCATCGCTCCGACGGCACCCAGCCGGTGGGTCGGGGAATCGGCCCGGCGCTCGAGGCGCACGACGTGCTCAAGGTGCTGCGCAACGCGGCCGATGCACCCGCCGACCTTCGCGAACGCGCACTTGCGCTGTCCGCGGCGCTGCTGGACATGGCAGCGGGC
>NZ_WKEE01000105.1:0-5449 GCF_021605635.1 Stenotrophomonas sp. PA-6-5C | reverse complement strand
CCGCCGCCACGTCGTCACCCTCTCCCCGCTCCGGGGCGGCGGGAGATGTCTAAAAGAGACGGCCACGGGCTTGTGCTTCCACCACGGAGGGGCCCCGCCGTTCGCTGATCCCGCCGAAGGCGCGCTCCCGCTCTGCCTTTCGCAGTGCAGCATGCCCCCGCGCGAACCTGCGCGATCATGGACCCCCGCCCCCGCTAGGACTCCGCCATGCAGCAGTACCTGCTACTGATCTACATCGACCCGTCACTGCTGCGCACACTGCCCATCGACGAGTTCAATACGTTGATGCGCGACTGCCTCGCCCATGCCGACAAGCTGCAGGCCGAGGGCACGTTGCTGGCCGCGCAGAAACTGCAGCCGATCGAATCGGCGCAGACCCTGCGCGTGCGCGATGGCCACAGCCGGGTACTCGATGGCCCCTTCGCCGAAACCCGCGAACTGCTGGCCGGCTTCAACCTCATCGTCGCCCACGACCGCGATGAGGCCATGCGCATCGCGCAGGGGTTCCCGTGGGCCCGCTTCGGCAGCATCGAGGTGCGGCCGCTGGAAGACATGGACGCCGAGCGCGAACGCTGCGGCGCCCCCGCTGCGGCTATGGCAGCAGCCGTACCCTGATCTCGCGCGGGCCTACGCCTTCGTTGCCGCTGTAGTCGCGCGCACTGGCACGCACGATGTACTCGCCCGGCGGCAACGCCGCCGGCTGCCAGCGACCGGTTTCCATCAGGCCATCGCGCACGGTGTTGGTCACCAGATAACGGAAACGGGTAACTGCGCTGCCATGCACGGTGATGCCGCTGTCCGGGGCATAGGCCACTTTCACCGCCTGCTTCTGCGGCGGCATGCGGTTGAAGACGATGGTCCAGCGCGGTTGCTCGTAGCCCTGCAGCGGCTGCCCGCCGGCATCCAGGATCTGGTAGCCCACCTGGTATGGCCCCAGCCGGCGACGCGGCAGGTTGTTGTCCACCTGGTCCCAGGCTTCCACCACGATCTGCACGCCGCGTCCCTGCCGGGCCAACATCACCACGCCATCGCTGCCGGCGGCGAGCGGCTGGTCGTTGTCGTCCAGCAGCGCCACCTCGGTGATGCGCGGCGCGAAGTGGTCAGCGTAATCCTTGAACCCCAGCGCCACCGCATTGGTCTCGAAACCGCCGTTGCCCACGGCCAGGTGCACGTGCGCCTGGTTGTTGATGCTGCCCAGGCGGTCGCCTACGTGGATGCGCGTACCACGCCGCACGCGGATGCGCTCCAGCGTGCCGTCTTCGGCGTACAGCGGCTGCCAGCGCGCGTCGAACGGTTCCCCGCGTGGCGTACGACCGACGCGCATGTGGATGTACTTCAACCGGTCCACGGCCAAGCCTTCAGCCTGCCCGCCCAGGTTCCAGGCGGCAATCGGGCTGCTGATCTTGCCCTCGGCGATCGCCAGCACGGTCTGGCCGACATCGCCGCGCACGTCAAAGCCGCCGTGCAGGTGGTGGCGGCTCTCACCCTGGAAGGTGCCGCGCACTTCGCCGAGCGTGCCCACCACTTCATGCCAGCCGTCCTGTGGTGCCAGTGGCCAGCGCCCGCCACTGTCCGGCAGCGCCGCGTCGGAGGCCGGACCCACCAGTGCCGGTGCAGGCAGTTCACCCACCGGCAGCGGGCGCAGGCGATGCAGGCGATAACCTGCGGAGTCGGCCACCAGCAGAGCGCCGTCGGCCTGCACGGCCAGGCCGCTGGGACGTGCCAGCCGTGGCAGGCGGTCATTGCCCAGCAGCGCCAGTTGGTGGCCCTGCGGGGTCACCTGCACGATGCGCCCGTCCAGGTCGCCCACATACAGGACACCGTCGTGCGTGGTGGCCAGTGACAGCGGGCCGTTGATGACCTCACCCTTGCCGACCGCGGTGCTGACCGTGCCATCGGCACCGACGCGGCGTACCGCGTTGTTGAACAGGTCGGCCACCAGCAGTGCGCCGTGCGCATCGAAGGCGAGCGCCACCGGGGTATCGAAGCGGGCGTCGACACCCGGTGCGTCGGCGAAGCCCGGGCGGTCGCCGCCGGCCAGCGTGCGTACATTGCCATCGGTACCGATCACCCGGATGCGGTCGTTCCAGGTATCGGCCACGTACACCTGTCCCTGCGCATCCACGGCGATGCCCATCGGTCCATCGAAACGCGCCTGCGCAGCGGGACCATCGGCGAAGCCCTGCTGGCCACCGGTCAGCGTCGTCACCTGTCCATCGGTGCTGATGCGCCGGATCGCATGATTGCCGGTGTCGGCCACATACAGATTGCCCTGCGCATCGGCGGCAATGCCCGAAGGGGTGTTGAAACTTGCCTGCAGGGCAGGTCCATCAACACGTCCCTCGCCCTGCCCCGCTACCGTTTCGATACGGCCATCGGGCAGGCGGCGGCGGATGCGGTTGTTGTCACCGGCATCGGTGAAATAGACGCTGCCATCGGCACTGCCCAGCAGCGCGTAGGGGTCGGCGAAGCGTGCCTGCGCCGAGGCGCCATCGCGATCACCCGGATGGCCGTCGCCGGCCAGCAGCTCGATCTGTGCGGTCCATCCCAGCGGCGTGGGTAGTGGGCCTGTCGGCGCCTGCGGGCCGGAGGCAGGAAATTCCCACCACGTGGCCGCCAGGGCAAGCGCTGTTGCCACCACTACCGCACCCACCGCCATCCCTTGCCACCGCGCCATCGTTCCGTGTGCCTGTGCTTGCATGAAGAGGCATGAACGATAATCGTTGGATGTGTGCAGCGCCATGGCCGATGGTCAGGGCCTTTTCGTGGCGCTTGTCCTGCACTGCCGCAGCGGGTTCAATGTCCACTCCATGGACGGAGGCCCACCATGCCCCGCTGTACCCCACTCCTTGCGCTGCTGTTTGCCGCGCTGACCAGTACGACTGCCTCGGCGAACGTGCCGCGGACGCCCACTTCTCCTTCGCAGCCTCCGTCCGATGCAGCGATGGATGCTTCGCATGCCGAGTACGCGCAGCAGTGGGATACAGCCATCGAGCAGTCCCGCAGTGGCAATACGCTCGCCGCGCTGATCGCCATGGAACGGCTGATGGACAGCCCGCTGCTGGCCGACTTCGATGCCGAGCGCCGGGGGCGCGCCGCGCAGTTTGCCGGCTGGACCGCCGCCAAGCAGAAGCAGCCCGCACTTGCACGGCGCTATCTGCACCAGGCACTGCAGGCATTGCCGGGCGATGCGCACATCCTGGCCACGCTGGTCTCGCTGGACCTCAATGATGACCAGCCGGCAGCGGCAGTCGAGCATCTGACACAGGCGCTGGCGCGTGCCGACGGCCCGCTGCCGATCGATCATCACGCCGTCAGCTACCTGCAGTACCACCTGCGCGAACAGCCCGTGCAGCGCATGGCGCTGCTGCAGGCGCTGTTCGACAACGGCTGGAAGAGTGGCGGCATCGAACCCACCGGCCTGTGGCTGGATCTGGCGACGCTGCAGGCCGACAACGGTCGCGGCGATGCCGTACGGGCAACGCTGGCCCGCATCGACACCCCGGCCGAGCTGATCCGCTTGCGCAGCGACAAACGCTTCGACCGCTATGTGGACCGTGCTGATGCACGCTTCGATCCGGTCAAGGCCGCGCAGGTCCATCTGGACGCCCTGCGCGTATCCGGCCTGCTGGACGGTGACCTGGATGCACGCCTGGTGGATTTCAGCAGCACGCTGCTGATGCTGGACCGCAACGAAGAAGTACTGGCGCTGACCGCTGATCTGGCCGAGGCCGTCGCGGAAGGACAATCGCCGTCCGCCGCCAAAGCGGAATGGCTGGCGTGGCTGCTCAACAGCCGCATCGCAGCACTGCGACGCCTGGAGCGTACTGATGAGGCGCTGGCGACGGCGAAGCTGGCCACCCGCATCGGCGCATTCGGTCCGGATGGCCTGGAGCACCAGATGAACCTGGCCTTCGTGCTCAACTCACTTGGCCAGACGCAGGAAGCAGACGCTGCGATGGCCACATTGACCGATCTAAGCGGCTACGGCCAGGCGGCGCAGGCCTTGATCCGTTTCGCCGCCGCCCGCGAGCGTGGTGATGCCACCGCTGCCGCCGCCGCACGTGCGGTCATCGTCGCCCAGCGCCAGAACGCGCGCCTGTTCTACCGCGAGATGCTGCTGGAGGAAGGCGATCTGGATGGAGCCGCAGCGGTGCTGATCGAGCAGCTGCGCTCGCCGTTGGAGCGCAGCGACGCGCTGGCCAGCCTGCAGGACATGCGCGTGTATCCCTCGTTGCCGGGCGATGTGCGCATTGATGCGGCCTGGCGCGAACTCAAGCAGCGTTCCGATGTGCAGGCCGAAGTCTCGCGCGTCGGCCGCATCGAGCGTTACGACCTGGTGGGCAGCGCCACGTCGCGCTGAGCGCCGGCTACTTCGCCGGTACTTCGATGCGGATGCCCATCGCCTCGCGATAGCGGGTGTACAGGGCCATCACCTTGTCCACGTAGGCCAGGGTTTCGGCATACGGCGGCACGCCCTTGTAGCGTGCCACCGCACCGATGCCGGCGTTGTAGGCCGCCGCCGCCAGCGGACGGTCGCCGTTGTAGCGACGCAGCAGCGCGCGCATGTAGCGGGCGCCGCCGTCGATGGACTGCTGCGGCGAGAACGGGTCGCGCACGCCGTATTCCAGTGCGGTATCGGGCATCAGCTGCATCACGCCCTGCGCGCCCTTGCTGGACACCGCCAGTGCGTCGAAATTGCTTTCCGCGTGTGCGATCGCCCGCAACCAGGCATCGTCCACGCCGGTGGCCTTGGCCGCTGCCTTGAACTGTTTCGCGTGCTGGGCCAGCTGGGGCTTGCCGACCTTGCCCAGGCCTTCATGTGCCGGTTCGCCCGGTGGCGTGGCCACGGTGAACTTCAGGAACACCCGCGAGCCGGGCAGGTTGCGGGTGGAGTAGACGAGCTTGCCGTCCTGTTCGCGCTCGTACAGCACGCCACTGAACACGCCCATGTTGCCCCACAGGTTGGGGGTCTGCACGGCGCTGTCGTCGATCTCCTTCGGCGTGCAGCGCGAGCCGGGCTCGGGTGCGGTGGCCAGGCTGACCGTGTTGCCCTGCACGCAGCGGTAGACCGTGCGCGCAGCGGCCAGCCCTGGCCACAGGCCAGACAGCAGCAACAGCGCGACGAGGGCGGGACGGAGGGACATGGCGGCCGGATGATCCGGCGGCGGCCGCTAACAATGAGTGAATGGGGGTTTGGCCGGGCGGCGCCCGGCACCCGCAGAGGCAACGGCAACGGCAACCTCAACAGCAACAGCAACGGCGGGCTATCCGTGGGATGGCGGGTGGGTCCGGTTGCGGGGGACGCCGTGAACCCATCCCTGAAGTGACCCCCGAGAGTTGGACGGTGGGGTCAAGCGGCCGCTTGAGCCTGTTCCCGGTACTGTACCGGGCTCAGGCCCTTCAATTTCAATCTGATGCGCTCTTGGTTGTAGTACTTGATGTACTC
>NZ_WKEE01000104.1:0-5814 GCF_021605635.1 Stenotrophomonas sp. PA-6-5C | reverse complement strand
GAGTACATCAAGTACTACAACCAAGAGCGCATCAGATTGAAATTGAAGGGCCTGAGCCCGGTACAGTACCGGGAACAGGCTCAAGCGGCCGCTTGACCCCACCGTCCAACTCTCGGGGGTCACTTCACCATGGGGGCTTGGCCGCGGCATCCATGCCGCGGACACCCCCGCAACCGGACCCACCCCGCCTTCGACAGTTTCCCGCGCGCTTTGGATGTAGCGCCGGGCCATGCCCGGCCGAGGGAAAGTCGGATCATCAATTTCGATTTAGATCGAAATAATCACTGAAAATCAAAGATCGATCATGTCGACAGTGAATGCACGACGGCAGATTCCACCGCCCTCGGGAAACTGTCAGGGGTGGGGCGGTGTGGGCTTGCAGGACCGTTGGCGCCATGGATGGCGCCATCGAGCCCCCAGGGATGGGTTTACGGCGTGTCCTGCAAGCCCACACTGCCCCGCCAACCGACAGAAAACCCAGAGCCGGCTATTGCTTTTGCTTTAGCTTTGGTTTGCGCCTCTGCGGGTGCCGGGCGCAGCCCGGCCAGCCCTCCCTGCCGGATTTGCATATCTGGCTGCCGAATCCGGCCGTGGATTTGCCGGAATGCGCGATTGCCCTGCCGGAATGAAGTGTTCAGCCCTCGCTGAAAGGCGCGAAATGTCAGTCACCTGCCTAACGGCAAGTCCACTGACATTCAAGTTGTCCGCCTACGGGGGAAATGATCATGAACCGCATCTACCGGCGTGTATGGAACCGCCAGCTCAATGCTCTGGTTGTGGCCTCGGAACTGGCCACTGGCGATAGTGGTGGTACCGCACCACGCGACCGTCGCGCCAGCCTTCTGGTGCCCAGTACCCTCGCCCTGGCGCTGCTGTGCGTGCTGGCCAGCGGACCCGCGGCGGCAACGGAGTCCAGCCAATCGCTGCGCGACCTGCAGGCGCTGGCGGCCAAGTACACCCAGCCGATGCCGGTGAAGGTCGATGCCGAAGTGGCGCTGGCGGCGGCCGCACGGCAGGCCCAGGCCAACCCGGCGATCAGTGCGAACGCACGTGTCGGCCTGCAGCTGAGCACGACCTCGCTGCCGGTCGTGCGCGACGTCCTGCCGGCCACCGTGCAGGTCAAGCTCGCGGCCGGTGCCACGCCGCACCAGGTGCCCGCACCGGCGCTTGGCGCCGACGTACGCGCCAACATCGGCGTCGGCAACGCAGCCGCCACCCGCGTCGATGCCGCGCTTGCCGCGAACGTCGCACCGGCCGCGCAGGCACCATTGGGTCTGTCTGCCAATGCGGCAGCAAAGGCCAACGTCGGCATCGCCGGTACGCCGGTTGCCAGCGTCGATGCCGGCAGCCACGTTGCTACCGCAGTAAGTGCAACGCCGAGCGGATTGAAAGCAGCCGTCGACGGCAAGGTCGATTCGCAGCTGGTCGTGGCCGGCAACCACATCGAAGGACAAGGCCAGGCCGGTGCCACCGCCGCGGTCACACTGCCGGCCAAGGAAGAGCTGCCGGGCGACACCGATGACCGCGCGATCACCGCCGCCTTCGATGCCGGTGTGGCAGGCAAGGTGCGCGTGCAGGGCAAGGATGGCGAAGAACTCGTCGCCGATCGCAATCTGAAACTGGCCGGCACCGCAACCGTCGCCGCACAGAACAGCGCGCTCGGCCTGGGCGGCCTGCTCAACGGCGTCGGTACTGCGCTGAATGGTGTTGGCAGTGCAGTGGGCAGCCTGCTCAACGGCGATCTGTCCGGCACCGTCAACAACCTCGGCGGGGCCGTCGGCGGCCTGGTCGGCAACACCCTGGGCAGCCTTGGCCTGACCTCACCGTCGGCCATTCCGCCGACCAGCCCGAAGGCGCCCGCCGCCGCCGACCCGAATGCGGGCCTGGTGATCGGCACTGGTGGCCTGGTGGGTGGTGTCACCGAACTGCTCGGCCCGACCACTGCCAGCCTGTTCGGCGGCACCGGCTACCTGTCCAACGGCAACCTCAAGCTCAGCACCGCCAACGTCATGCAGACCTATTCCACGGTCAGCGTGCTGGGCCTGCCGGTGGTCAATGCGACGCCGGTCGGCACCACGCTCAATGGGCTGGGTGGCGCGGTCACCGGCGGCAGCTCGCACCTGACCCTGATCGGCGGCGTCACCTCCGACAGCTATATCTACAACATCAACAACGGCAATCCCGGTGGCCTGCTGGGCCTGCTGCTGCCCAAGGATTCGCCGGCCTGGGCGGCCAAGTGCCTGGACATCGGCCTGGCCGACATCTCCTGCTGGGCGGTCAACGCCGCGCAGGACTACCAGGTGCTGATGGGCGATGGCGCTTATGCCAACGGTTCGAAGGAAGTGGTGATCGGCGCCAATGCCCGCCATGAGCTGCCGAAGGTCGATGCCAGCGTGGCCTTCCCCGGCGCGGGTGCCAATGATCCGACCGATCCGACCGGCGTTCCCACTGCCGACTACGCAGCACGCATGGGGCACTCGGTGGTGGTCGGCGACAGTGCCAGCGGCACCGCCAACGGGCAGACCCTGCTCGGCGCAGAGAGCACGTCCAACCAAGCCAATTCGGTGGCTTTGGGTTACCGCTCGGCTGCACTGCGCGGCGCCCAGGCCAGCTACAGCGCCTACGGCCTGACCACCGCACAGGTGTCCGCTGGCGAGGTGTCAGTAGGCACCGCCGGTGGCGGTGAGCGGCAGATCACCAACCTGGCGGCCGGCAGCGCCAACACCGATGCGGTCAACGTGGCCCAGCTGAAGGGCGCGATCAGCCAGATCGATGCGGTTGGCGCAGCGGCGGTCACCTATGACCTGGATGGTGCCGGCAACCCCAACTACCGCCGTGTCACCCTCGGCAATGGCACCGGCACGACCACCATCGGCAACCTGGCGGCCGGCGCGGTCAACGCCACCAGCAGCGAGGCGGTCAACGGTGCGCAGCTGTTCGCCAGCAACGACACCATGGCAAAGTTCTTTGGCGGACGCGCAGCATTCGATCCGCTCACCAGCACCTTCACCGCACCGCTGTTCGAGATCAGCACCATCTCCACCGGCGGCGCCGTGGCCTCGGGGCTGTATGACAACGTCACCGACGCCTTCGATGCCGTGGACGGCTCGCTGGTCAACCTCAACACGCAGATCAACGACATCCGCAACACCGGCACCAAGTACCTGCGGGTGAATTCGACCGGTGCCGAAGCCGTGGCCAGCGGCGCCGAATCGATCGCCGTCGGTGCCGGCGCCAGCGCAACTGCAGCCAACGCCATCGCCGTCGGCGCCGGCAGCCTGGCCGATCGTGCCAACAGCGTGTCGGTCGGTGCCGCAGGCGCCGAACGCCAGGTCACCAACGTCGCCGCCGGTACCGCCAGCACCGATGCGGTCAACCTGGGCCAGTTGCAGGCCTCGGAAGAGGGCGCGCTGCGCTACGATCTCAACGGCGACGGCAGTGTCAACTATGGCAGCGCCACGCTCGGCCAGTCCGGTACGGCCACCACGCTGCGCAACCTCGGCCCGGGCCAGATCAGCGCGGCCAGCAGCGAAGCGATCAACGGTGCGCAGTTGTTCGCGGCCAACCAGACCGTGGCCACCCACCTCGGCGGCGGCGCTGCGGTGGACGCCAATGGCGTGGTCACCGCGCCGACCTACACGCTCAACAATGTCGCCGCCAACGGCACCGTCAGCCAGGGCAGTTACAACGACGTCGGCACGGCCTTCGATGCGGTCAGCAATTCGCTGGCCAACGTTGCCGACCAGACCGATGACCTGGACAAGCGCGCCGTGAAGTACGACGTGGACGGGAGTGGCAACGTGGTCGATACCGTGACCCTCAGCGGTACCGGCGGTGCACCGGTGAAAGTCACCAACGTGGCTGCCGGCAGCATCCTGGCTGGCAGCAGCGATGCCATCACCGGCGACCAGCTGTTCAGCACGCACCAGACCGTGGCCAGCTACTTCGGTGGCAGCACCATGTACAACGGCAGCACCGGGCTGTGGACGGCGCCGACCTTCAACATCTCCACCATCGCCACCGATGGCACCATTACCGGCAACGACTACAGCAACGTCACCGCGGCGTTCTCCGCAGTGGATGGCTCGCTGCGGGTGCTCAACCAGCGCATCAGCAACGGCGGCGGCAGCCCGTACCTGGCGGTCAACTCCACTGCCGCAGCGGCTACGGCCACCGGTGCTGAAGCACTGGCGGTCGGCCCGCAGGCCAGTGCAGCGGGCGCAGGCAGCGTAGCGGTCGGCAACGGCGCTAATGCCAGTGCAGGCAACAGTGTTGCGCTGGGTGCGGGTTCGGTGGCCAGCGTCGGCGCGCAGACCGGCTATACCGGTGCCTACGGCCAGACCGGGGCCAGCAACTCGTCCGGTGAAGTCGCGGTGGGCAGCAGCGGCAGCGAGCGCAAGATCACCCACGTGGCCGATGGCTCCGACGACCACGATGCGACCAACGTCGGCCAGCTGAAGAATGGCGTGAACTACGCCATCGATCAGTCCAAGTCCTACACCGACCAGAAGATCCAGAACATCACCAACGTCGCCGGCAGCTTCCGTGCCAACAACAGCAACAACCTGGCCGATCCGTCCGCCAGCGGTGCCAACTCCGCCGCAGGCGGTGCCGGCTCCACCGCCGCCGGGGCGAACTCGACCGCACTGGGCAATGGTTCGCAGGCGCAGGCCGACAACTCGGTGGCGCTGGGTGCAGGCTCGGTCGCCAACCGCGCCAATACGGTGTCGGTGGGGGCAGCCGGTGCAGAACGCCAGGTGGTCAACGTGGCCGATGGTTCGCAGGCAACCGACGCGGTCAACGTGCGTCAGCTGCAGGCTTCGCAGCAGGGCACGATCCGCTATGACACCACCACCAACGGCACCACCAACTACAACAGCGTGACCCTGGGCAGCACCAGCAGTGGCCCGACCACGGTGCGCAACGTCGCCGCCGGCACCGCCGGTACCGATGCGGTCAATGTCGACCAGCTGAAGTCGGGCATGGCGCAGACGCTGGACTGGTCCAAGGCCTACACCGATGAGCGCATGGGCGGCTTCGAACGCGATCTGCGCAAGACCGACAACCGTGCCTCGGCCGGTATCGCCTCGGCGATGGCAACCGCGTCGCTGCCGCAGCCCAGCGAAGCCGGCCGCAACATGGCTTCGATCGCCGCCGGCAGCTACAACGGCGAATCCGGCGTGGCCCTGGGCATCTCCGGTGTTTCCGAGGGCGGTCGCTGGATCTACAAGTTCAGTGGTTCCACCAACAGCCGTGGCGAGGCCGGTGTGGCCGTCGGTGCCGGCATCCAGTGGTGATCGCCCGCGCCGGGTCGCATTCGCGGCCCGGCGCAGAGCGCAACGTCTACAGGGGAATGACATGAAACCGCATCGCATCGCTCGCAGTGGTCGCGTCGCCGCCACGCTGGGCCTGATCCTGGCCGCAGGGCTGCTGGTTGCCTGCCGCAGCCACGCACCGGCCGCCGACGGTCCCGCCGGCAGCACTGCCGTCACCTTCCCGGAGGCCAGCAAGGCTTCGCTGAAGGAAGGCATCTATCCGGATATCGCCGACCTGCGCCGGTTCGCGCCGGGCATGAGCAAGCGCCAGCTGTACACGCTGCTCGGCACCCCGCATTTCAATGAAGGCATGTGGGGCGTGCGCGAATGGAACTACCTGTTCAACTTCCGCACCGCACAGGGCGCCGAATACTTCACCTGCCAGTTCCAGGTGCGCTTTGACAACAAGGGCATCGCCCAGGGTGGCTACTGGAAGCCTGAATCGTGCGCTGCCGTACTGGATCCGCCGCGTCCGCCGGCACCGCCACCGCCGGCGCCG
>NZ_WKEE01000103.1:0-6635 GCF_021605635.1 Stenotrophomonas sp. PA-6-5C | reverse complement strand
GTCCGGTTGCGGGGGACGGCGCAAGTACGTCCATGGAGCCTCGGTCGCGCCATCCATGGCGCTCACTCTCCCGCAACCGGACCCACCCCGCCTCCGACAGTTTTCCGCAATCTGCCGGAATGGCATGGCTGCTCTTGGTGGGTGTCGACCTTGGTCGACACGGTAGATCCACGCCGTGCGTGGATGCTCTTCGATCATTCGATCAATTGTCGAAATATTCGATTTCGATGGACATTCATCCACGCATGGCGTGGATCTACTGGCCACCGGAAATCTGTCGAAGGTGGGGCGGTGTCGGATTGCGGGGTGTCAGCCGCATGGATGCGGCTGCCAAGCCTACAGGGACGTACTTGCGGCGTCCCCGCAATCCGACACCGCCCCGCCAACCAAACAGAAACCCAGAGCCGACGCTTCGGCCGTTGCAGTTGCAGTTGCAGTTGCTTCTGCGGGCGCCGGGCTGCAAGCCCGGCACCCACTTCATACTTCAACAGCAGCGACCACCGTTGCGCCCGCCATACCGCGCTTCCTGCCGCTCGCGGAAGAACGTCTTGTAGTCCATCGGCTCGCGGTCCGGATGCTTCTCCCGCACATGCCGCACGTAGTTGTCGTAGTCGGGAATGCCGCAGCACAGCCGAGCCGTCTGCACCAGACGTCGCCATAGGCGGCGATGCGCCTGGTACTGCCCCACCGGAACCAGTTGCGTACTCATTACAGGTCCACCATTTCATGCGGCTTCAGTGCCACGTACGGGGTCTCGCGGTCGCTGCGCTGCGGATTGCGGCGCGCCGCCACGATCGTCTTGATCGAATACACCAGCACCGACGCCACCACCAGCAGGAACAGCGCAGTCAAGCCGGTGTTGACGTAGGCGTTGACCACGATCTGCTGCATCTGTGCCACCGACTTCGCCGGTGCGGTGATGGTGCCGCTGGCCAACGCGTCCTGGAACTTGTGTGCCTGGGCCAGGAAGCCCTGCGCCGGATTGCTGTCGAAGATCTTGATGAAGCCGGCGTAGGTGGTGCAGATCAGCAGCCACACCGCAGGCAGCGCGGTGACCCACGCGTAACGGTCGCGCTTCATCTTGAACAGCACCACCGTACCCAGCATCAGCGCAATGCCCGCCAGCATCTGGTTGGAGATGCCGAACAACGGCCACAACGTCTGGATGCCGCCGAACGGATCGACCACACCGGTGTACAGCAGGTAGCCCCACAGCGCCACGCAGCCGGCCGTACCGATGATGTTGGCGGTCCACGATTCGGTCTTCTTCAGTGCAGGAATGAAGTTGCCGAGCAGGTCCTGCAGCATGAAGCGACCGGCACGGGTGCCCGCATCCACAGCGGTGAGGATGAACAGTGCTTCGAACAGAATGGCGAAGTGGTACCAGAACGCCATCATCGCGTCGCTGCTGCTGGGGATCGCTTCATGCAGGATCTGCGCGATGCCCACCGCCAGGGTGGGCGCACCACCGGCACGGTGCAGGATGGTTGGTTCACCGATCGCTGCGGCCGTGGCCGTCAGCTGTTCGGGGGTGATGGTGAAGCCCCAGGTGTTGGTGATGTAGTGCGCGGCCGACGCTGCATCGGCACCGATCACGGCTGCCGGGCTGTTCATCGCGAAGTAGATGCCCGGATCGATGATCGAAGCGGCCACCAGTGCCATCACGGCCACGAACGATTCCATCAACATGCCGCCGTAGCCGATGTAGCGCATGTGCGCTTCATTGGCCAGCAGCTTCGGTGTGGTACCCGAAGAAATCAGTGCATGGAAGCCCGACACCGCGCCGCAGGCGATGGTGATGAACAGGAACGGGAACATGCCGCCCTTCCACACCGGGCCGTCGCCGCTGGCGGCGAACTGGGTCAGCGCCGGCATCTTCAGTTCCGGCATCACCACCAGGATGCCGATGGCCAGCGCGATGATCGTGCCGATCTTCAGGAAGGTCGACAGGTAATCGCGCGGTGCCAGCAGCAGCCACACCGGCAGCACCGAGGCGACGAAGCCGTAGCCGATCAGCATCCAGGTGATCTGGGTGCCGGTGAAGGTAAAGGCCGGGCCCCAGGTCGGGTCTGCCGCCACCTTGCCGCCGAACCAGATTGCGGCCAGCAGCAGCACCAGGCCCACCACCGAGATCTCACCGATCTTGCCCGGCCGGATGTAGCGCATGTAGACGCCCATCAGGATCGCGATGGGCATCGTGGCGATCACCGTGAACATGCCCCACGGGCTTTCCGCCAGCGCCTTGACCACCACCATCGCCAGCACGGCCAGGATGATGATCATGATCAGGAAGGCACCGAACAATGCGATGGTGCCGGGTACCTGGCCCATCTCCTCGCGCACCAGGTCACCCAGTGAGCGGCCGTTGCGGCGGCTGGACAGGAACAGGACCATGAAGTCCTGCACCGCGCCGGCCAGCACCACGCCGACCACCAGCCACAGCAGGCCGGGCAGGTAGCCCATCTGCGCGGCCAGCACCGGGCCGACCAGCGGGCCGGCACCGGCAATGGCGGCGAAGTGGTGGCCGAACAGTACGTGCTTGTTGGTCGGGACGTAGTCCAGGCCATCGTTGTTGATCACCGCCGGGGTGGCCCGGGTCGGATCGATCTGCATCACCTTGTCGGCGATGAACAGGCTGTAGAAGCGGTAGGCGACCAGGTACAGCGACACCGCCGCCACCACGATCCACAACGCATTGATGTGCTCACCGCGTCGAAGTGCCACCGTACCCAGGCAGAACGCGCCGAGCAGGGCGAGGGCCGCCCAGCCTATTTTGGAAAAACCTTTCATGAGGTGCTCTCTCCCGGAAAGACAGGCAAAGAGTCCCGCGTGCCCTTGGCAGGGTCAATGTGCACGGGACCATTCAGCGGTAGTACTTTGGTCGTACATGGGTGTGGCCGGTGGCGATGTTCCCTCGCTGCCCCCAACGCAGGCGGTGCCGGCGTGCGGACATGACATGCGGCGAACACCAGGGATGGAACAATCGGTTGCGACGGCATCCATTGGCGTTGCGCGCTGCAGCGTCCATTTTTACTGGCATCCATCCAACAGGAGTCACCATGAGCCTTCCCGAGCCGGTCCGCGTCCTGCGCACCATCCGTGGCATGCCCACCTCCGACGGTGCCGGTGTTCGCCTGACCCGGGTCATCGGCGGTCCGTCGCTGCCCGACCTCGATCCGTTCCTGCTGCTCGATGAATTCGGCACCGATCGTGCCGAGGACTACATCGCCGGTTTCCCGGAGCATCCGCATCGTGGTTTCGAGACCGTTACCTACATGCTCGATGGCCGCATGCGGCACCGCGACAATCACGGCAACGAAGGGCTGCTGACCCCGGGCAGCGTGCAGTGGATGACCGCTGGCCGTGGTCTGGTGCATTCGGAGATGCCCGAGCAGGAAAGCGGGCAGATGCGCGGCTTCCAGTTGTGGGTGAACCTGCCGGCGCGCGACAAGATGACCGCGCCGAAGTACCAGGAATTCGCTCCCGAAAAGATTCCGGTGGTGCGGCCGGCCGAGGGCGTGCAGGTCAAGGTGATCGCCGGTACGGTCGAGGGCACGGCGGGCCCGATCGCGCAGCCCGCCACCGATCCGCTGTACCTGGATATCGAACTGGCTGCCGACCGCGCCTGGACCTATGCGCTGCCGGAAGGCCACAACGCGTTCGTCTATGTGTTCGAAGGCCGGCTGACGGTGGGCGAGCAGGATGCTGCGCGCGACGTGGCGCGGCAGGAACTGGCGGTGCTGGGCGGCGGTGAGCAGCTGCATCTTTCGGCAGGTGCTGAAGGTGCGCGGTTGATCCTGGTGGCGGGTCGTCCGCTGCGCGAGCCGGTGATGCGCCATGGCCCGTTCGTGATGAACACCCGCGAAGAACTGATGCAGGCCTTCGTTGATTTCCAGGAAGGCAGGTTCTGAGGGGGAGCGCCGGGCCATGCCCGGCGGATGCCCGGTGTGCCGGATCCTGCGGGGACGCTGCCAAGCAGTCATCCCCGCACCCTCTCAGCGGCCGTCGGCCACGGCAGACGGCGTCAGGTTCATGCCCTGCGCAAGCTGCTGCAGTGTGCCCAGTTCCTGCGAGCTGTCGGGATACAGCGCGATCTGCGCGTAGCGACCCTTGTCCAGCTTGACCACGCTGATGCGGCGCTCGGCATAACCGGGTGGCTCCTGGCCGCCCAGATCCGGCTGGTACCAGTACATCGATTCACCGGCAAAGCTGCCCTTTTCCTGGCGCAGCGAGCGGGTCAGCGGAATGCCCGGATCGCGCTGGCTGAGCATCAGGCTCAGCACTTCACGACCATCACTGGTGGCCGCGCGGCAGACCAGGAAACCGGACTGTGCCTGCTGCTGCCACTGCAGGCCGCTGCTGGCGGGCAACGAAGGGCATTCGACCGGGGCCTGCGCGCAGGCAGACGCCGCAACGAACAGCAGGCTCGACAAAACAACAGGCGCGAACTTCATGCATCCCCCAAGGTGGCGTGTCGTTGGCACCGCCGGTGTCACCGGCGGCCGAGGCATCCCATCCCCGGATGCCGTCCAGCCCGGCACAAGCACGGGTGGATGACCAGACCTTAACGGAACGTGAGCGATCGCACAAATCGCGGTTACATCCGTAACCATTGCGGCCGAAGGTCGGCCGCAATGGCACGGTCACGGCTCAGCGGTCGTTGCCGATCCACTTGTAGATGATGCCGCCGATCGCACCGCCCAGCAGCGGGGCGACCCAGAACAGCCACAGCTGACCGGTTGCGCCGCTGCCGGCGAAGAAGGCCACCGCCGTGGAGCGGGCCGGGTTCACCGACGTATTGGTCACCGGAATGCTGATCAGGTGGATCAGGGTCAGGGCCAGGCCGATGGCCAGCGGCGCGAAGCCCGCCGGCGCCTTGCCATGGGTCGCGCCCATGATCACGATCAGGAACACCGCCGTGAGCACCACCTCGCACAGGAACGCGGCCGCCACGCTGTAGCCACCGGGCGACAGCGCACCATAGCCGTTGCTGGCGAACGCGCCGGCCTGGCTGCCATCAATGGCGAAGCCGCTGGCACCGGAGGCGATCTGCAGCAGGATGAAGCCGGCCAGCAGGCCGCCGGCCACCTGGGCGATGATGTAGGGCAGCAGATCCTTGGTCGGGAAGCGGCCGCCGGCCCACAGGCCCACGCTGACCGCCGGATTGAAGTGCGCACCGGAGATATGGCCGAACGCGTAGGCGCCGGTCACCACGGTCAGGCCGAAGGCCAGCGCCACGCCGAGGAAACCGATACCCAGCGGATTGCCGTCGCCACCGAATTTGGCGGCCAGCACGGCACTGCCACAGCCACCCAGAACCAGCCAGAACGTGCCGAGGAACTCGGCGGACAAGCGTTTACCCATGCTCATGTGTTGCACTCCTTTGACGGTCTAAAGTGTGATTTATGTCACATTTCAGTGATCAGCGGGTGACTGTAGCGTCAACGCCGGGTGCAGGGATACACCCTCGGATGTGTGCAACACGCGATGCTCAATGCTCGGGCAGGGGAATGAATTCCTTGTCGTCGCCGGGAATGGTGCCGAAACGCCCCGCTTCCCAGTCGTGCTTGGCCTGCTCGATGCGTTCCTTCGAACTGGAAACGAAGTTCCACCACAGATGGCGCGGGCCATCCAGCGGCTCGCCGCCGAACAGCATCGCCTTCACCGGCGTCTTCGCGCGCAGGCGGCCACGCGCACCGGCTTCGGGAATCACCAGGTGCTGGGCGGGAATGTCCACGCCATCCAACTGCGCTTCGCCCTCGAGGATGTACAGCGCACGCTCGCGGTGACCATCATCGATGTCGATCTCTGCATCCGGGTCGAGGTCTATCGCCACGTTGAGGGTATCGGCGAACACCTTTACCGGCGACTCCTCGCCATAGGCGCGTCCGGCGATCACCCGCAGCCAGGCGCCGTTGCGACGCTGCTCGGGCAGGGTGGCAGCGGCATGGTGGTAGAACGCCGGTTCGATTTCCTCATGCGACTTCGGCAACGCTACCCAGGTCTGCATGCCGTGGATCGGGTTGTCATGGTCGCGGTCCAGTTGTGGCGTGCGCTCGGAATGGGCGATGCCGCGGCCGGCGGTCATCCAGTTGACGTCGCCGGGGCGGATCACCTGGTCCGAACCCAGCGTGTCGCGGTGGCCGATGGCGCCCGACCACAGATAGGTGACGGTGGCCAAGCCGATATGCGGATGCGGGCGCACGTCGATGGCCGTACCGGGGTGCATGAGCGCCGGGCCCATCTGATCGACGAACACGAACGAGCCGATGCTGCGGGCCTGCAGAGTGGGCACTGCACGGCGCACTTCCAGGCCGCCGATGTCGTGTACGCGCGGGGCGATGATGGTGGTCATGCGGGCGTTCTCGCTGGCAGGGATCAAGGCGGTCAGCATCGCATGCTGTCGTGACGGTGGCATTCCCCGTTCGGGTAACAGGTTGTTCCAGCCAACGGCGCAGCCCCTCGTGGCTGTTGGTTGGTTGGTCGCGTAAGGCGGAAGCAAAATCAAAAGCCGCGCTTGGCCGGGCGGGGTGGGTTCGCGGGGGACGCCGTGAATCCGTCCCTGGAGGCTTGGCCGCGGCATCCATGCCGCGGACACCCCCGCGAACCCACCCCGCCCGACCTCTGCCAGTTTC
>NZ_WKEE01000102.1:0-6658 GCF_021605635.1 Stenotrophomonas sp. PA-6-5C | reverse complement strand
GCGCCCGCCCTACCACCAGGTCTGGCTGCGCCTGAGCGAGCGTGTAGGCGATGCTCCCGAGCTGCACCAGGCGCTGCTGGCCTACGCATCGGACTTCCATCTGCTGGGCACCGCGACCTTCCCGCACGGCATCAGCTACTACCATCCGCACGTGCAGATGGCCTCGCTGGACCACGCGATCTGGTTCCACCGCCCGTTCCGCGCCGATGACTGGCTGCTGTACTCGCTGGACAGCCCCAGCGCGCAGGATTCGCGCGGCCTGGCCCGCGGCCAGTTCTTCACCCGTGATGGCGTGCTGGTTGCCAGCACCGCCCAGGAAGGCTTGATCCGCGTGGTTCCGGACCAGGCAGCAGCGGCCGCCGTGCCGGCCAAGGATTGATCCGATGCGTCAGATTTTCAGCAGCCAGCGCGTGGAAACCGTGGAAGGCGTGGCCGAGCTCCTGCGCAGCCACGACATCCAGGTGAAGGTCACCAACGGGCGCTCGTACAAGACCCGGCGCCGGGGCCAGTTCAGCTATACCGACCTGGGCAATGCCGGCGCCTACCCGGCGGTCTGGGTCGTGCGTGCCGATGACCAGCCGCGCGCGCGCGAAATCCTGCGCGACGCCCGCCTGCTCGACACCACCCGCCGTGACCATCCGACCGCCGAGTTCGCCTTCCGCGATGATGTGCAGGAAAGTGCCGGTGGTCGTGGCTGGGCCTGGCGCATCCGCATCGCCCTGCTGGTGGTGATCGCCGGCGTGGCGCTGGTGATCGGCCTGCGCCATCGCGGCGCCCCTGCCCCCGCAACCCCGGTGCCCGCACCGCAGGCCCAGCCGCAGCAAGCCCAGCCGGCCGCGCCGGCACCGCCGGAAGAAGAGGAAGTGCGGGTCCGCATCCAGCCGGCGAAGTAGTGCCGGCCGCTGACCGGCAACCGTAGGTAGCGCCGGGCCATGCCCGGCGAGCGCAGCGGCCTGCATCCGCGGCCACAATGCCTGACAGGACAGCCGCCGGGCACGGCCCGGCGCTACCGGAAAAGGGCTGGTCACATTCTGCACGCGCCTCCGTCATGGGACACAATCCCTGCAGGAGCCCGCCGCCATGACGACCTTCGCAGCAAGCATCGACGACACACTGCACCGCGAACTGCCGGCCGCCAGCGGCGGCTGCCAGCATGCCTATGGGCGGATCGTGCTGGCCTGCCAGAACACGGTCACCGCCATCGCCCTGGCCATCACCGGCGACCGCCAGGCCAGCGAGGACATCGCCCAGGAAGCGTTCGTGAAGGGCTGGCAGCAGCTGCACCAGCTGCGCAGCGCGAGCAGCTTCCTGCCTTGGTTGCGGCAGATCACCCGCAATCTCGCCCGTGACTGGCTGCGCGCGCAACGTGGCCGACCGCTGAGTGGCGAGGCTGCCGAAGTGGCGTTGACCATGGCTGCGGATCCGGCCCCCGGTGCAGCGGATCGCCTGCAGCGGCTGGAAGAGGAAATCGCTGCCGAAGACATCATCTCTACCCTGCCCGGCGACAGCCGCGAAGTACTGCTGCTGTATTACCGCGAGGGCCAGCATTCGCAGCAGGTCGCTGACCTGCTCGGGCTGAGCGACGCTGCAGTACGCAAGCGCCTGTCACGCGCCCGTGCGCAGGTGCGCGAGGGCCTGCTGCAGCGCTTCGGCGAATTCGCCCGCAGCAGCGCGCCCAGTGCCGCGTTTGCAACGACGGTGGTGTCGATGGTGATGATCGCTGCGCCCGGCACCGCAAGCGCGGCGATCCTGTTGGGAACCGGCGTCGGCGTGGGTGGCAGCAAGCTCGGCCTCGGTGGCGCCAGCGCTGCCGGCGGTACCGCGCTCGGCTCGCTGACTGCTACGCTGAGCCAGCTACAGATGCTGCCCGCGTCAAGCTGGGCCGCGATCATCGGTGGCGTCGTCGGTGGCGCGCTCGGCAGCTATCTCGGCGGCCGTTTCCTGCTGTCGTACGCCGAGACCGGCGCCGAGCAGGTGCAGGTTCGCCGCTTCGTCAATCTCAGCACCGGCACCAGCCTGGGCTGGTGCCTGGCCATCCTGTTCACCGTGCTGCTGCAGGCGCCGATGTGGACGCAGCTGCTGGTGCTGGCACTGGGCCTGGTGGTGGTCAACTACCAGTGCCTGGTGACACTGCGGCGCATCATGGCGCCGCTGCTCGCGCGTGATGCAGCCCGGCGTGGGCGTCACGGGATCAACTGGAAGTACGAATCCATGTATGGCCTGACCGGCATGATGGCGGTGAACCTGATCGTCATCGGTGCCCTGGCCTATACGATGACGCTCAGCGGCCGCCTGTAACGGACAACGCCAGCAGGACGCCGGCGTTGTCGTCGATCACTGCATTGAAAATCAGCGCTGCGGCTTCGGCGCGGCGCCGTCACGCGGGCCGCCATGGCGCGGGCCACCGTGCATCGGACCCTTGGCGGCGTCGAACTCGGCCTTGCTCAGCTGGCCGTCCTTGTTGGTGTCAGCCGCGGCGAACCAGGCATCACGATGCTGCTTCATGCGCAGCTCGCGGTCGGCCTTGTCCAGGTAGCCATCCTTGTTGAGGTCGAGCTGGTCGAAGCGCTCGGCCAGGCGCGGATCGGCCTTGGCTTCCTCACGGCTGATGCGGCCATCCTTGTTCGCGTCCAGCTTGGCCCAGCGCTCGCCGCCGCGACCACCGTGGCGGCCATGCTTCCAGCGCGGCAGCTCATCACGCGAGAGCTTGCCGTCCTTGTTCTTGTCCAGCTCATCGAACTTCGCGGCCAGGCGCGGGTGGGCCGCCGCTTCGCTGCGGTCGACGAAGCCATCGCCATTGGTATCCAGTTTGGCCGGGCGTTGTGCCGGTGCAGCCGGGGTGTCGGCGGCCAAGGCGATACCGGTCGCGGAAGTGCCGAGCAGCAGGGCCAGCAGCAGGGGGGTACGGATCATGGGGTCACTCCTGGGAATGGGATTGGCATCGGGGTGAACACCTCACCCTCGGAGGACAACAACGCCTGACCACGACCTCGGTTGACGCAGCCGCCGGTTCCATTCATCCGGGGGACAGTCGCCGCCATTGCGACAGGCTGGAGCTATGCTGTGCCCATGGCGAGACACGGCGACAGAGACGACGAACTGCGACTGTTCCAGACCGGCGAGCACCCCTGCGGGTACTGGCCGGACCGGGTCGCGCGCGATCTGGTGCTGGACCCGCAGGACCGTCGCCTCGGCGAGCTGTATCCGCTGGCCCTGAGCTGGGGCTTCCGCCGCAGCGGTGATCTGGTCTATCGCCCGCACTGTGCGAACTGCCACGCCTGCGTCGCCGTGCGCATCCCGGTGGCGCGCTTCGCCCCGGACCGCAGCCAGCGCCGCTGCGCCGCCCGCAATGCCGATCTGGAAGTGCGCATCACCGCGGCCATGCCGCGTGAGGATCTGTTCGAGCTGTACCACCGCTACCTGGTGCATCGTCATGCCAAGGGCGGCATGGACGACCACGGCCCGCACGAGTTCGAGCAGTTCCTGATCGGCAGCTGGTCGCACACGCGCTTCATGGAAATGCGCTTGCCCGGCCACGACGGCCAGCCCAGCCAGCTGCTGGGTGTGGCGGTGACCGATGTGACCGAGCACGGGCTGTCGGCGGTCTATACCTTCTTCGACCCCGCCCATGCCGCGCGCGGGCTGGGTACCTTCGCGATCCTGCAGCAACTGGAGTGGGCGCGCCGCGAGGGCCTGCCACATCTGTACCTGGGCTACTGGATCCGTGAGCACCAGAAGATGGACTACAAGCGGCGCTATCGCCCGCTGGAGGCCTACGACGGCCGCCGCTGGCATGATTTCGACGACGATCTGGACGGACGCTGACAAACCACTGACACCGGGCCGGGTGCACAATACGGCCCATGAACGCCAAACCCCTGATCCTCGGCCTGGCCCTGCTCTGTGGCGCCACCGCTCCCGCCTTCGCCACGTCCCCCGCGATGACCGAAAAACCGTCTGCAGCGCTGCGCCTGGCCACCTACAACACCTCGCTGTATTCGGACGAAGCCGGCGGCCTGATCGCCGAGCTGGAAGGCGACAGCGAACACGCGCGCAAGATCGCCGCGGTACTGCAGCAGGCGCGCCCTGACCTGGTGCTGCTGAACGAATTCGATTTCGACGACGCCCATCGTGCTGCCGACCTGTTCCAGAAGCGTTATCTGGAAGTGGCCCAGCCCGGTGGCGGCAAGCCGCTGCACTTCGCCTACCGCTACCTGGCACCGGTGAACACCGGCGTGCCCAGCGGCCTGGACCTGGACAACAACGGCGTGGTCGGTGGTGAAGGGCGCGGTCGCGGCAACGACGCCTGGGGCTACGGCCTGCACCCGGGCCAGTACGGCATGCTGGTGCTGTCGCGTTACCCGATCGACGAAGCCAAGGTGCGCAGCTTCCAGCTGCTGAAGTGGAGTGCGATGCCCGGCGCGATCCGCCCGATCGATCCGCGTACCGGCAAGAGCTTCTACAACGACAGCGTCTGGTCGCAGCTGCGGCTGTCGTCGAAGTCGCATTGGGACGTGCCGGTGAAGACCCCGGCCGGCGTGGTGCACGCGCTGGTCTCGCATCCGACGCCGCCGGTGTTCGACGGCCCGGAAAAGCGCAACGCCGCGCGCAACCACGACGAACTGCGCCTGTGGCAGGAATACCTGTCCAAGGGTGAAAAGCCGTGGTTGTGCGACGACAAGGGCCAGTGCGGCGGCCTGGCCCAGGATGCACGCTTTGTCATTCTTGGCGACCTCAACAACGATCCGGTCGATGGTGATGGCCGCCACGAGGCGATCGTCGAACTGATCGAGAACGCCCGCGTCCTGCGCTACCCCACCCCGCGCAGCGTCGGCGCCGAGCAGACCAGCCTGGCCTATGCGGCCAAGGGCATCACCCGCAAGGGCGCACCGTTCCATGCCACCGGCGATTTCGGCCCGAAGTCCGGCACCATGCGACTGGACTACGTGCTGCCCTCGACCGGTTTCGAGTACATCGGCAGCGGCGTGTTCTGGCCGGCTAATGAAAGTGCCGAAGCGAAGATCGCCGACGGCAGCGACCACCACCTGGTGTGGGTGGACGTGCGGTAGAGGCAACTGTCAGTCGACTGAAGGGTGCCGGTCAGGACGACCGGCATCGCCTTGTCGGGCTTGCGCGCGCCTGCATTCTTGTTACAGTCCCGCAACGGAACGGCAGGGGAGCCGCCGCACTTGAAAAGGAACCTGCTGATCATCGTCGGCGTCTTCGCCATGATCGCGCTGTTGGTGGTGGCCCGGCAAAACTGGGCCTTCAATTTCATTCCGTTCGTGCTGATCGGCCTGCTTCCTGCCGCGGTAGCCTGCTGGAAAGGCTACGCGGACCGCTTCGGCACCTGGTGGCTGTACGGCTCGGTGCTGGGCATCATCGCCATCATCCACGTCACCGTGCTGCCCTGGCGCCGCGCCTGACGGCATCGCCGCGCCGAGCGTGCGGGCGCGGCTGAACGGCCGCCGGGCATGGCCCGGCGCTACCGGTTTACGGGCGCAGTTCGACGCCGATGGCCTCGGCCGCATCACGCGCGATGGCGCGTGCTTCGTCGATGGTTTCGGCACGCGCCAGGGTCACGCCAACACGGCGATGGCCGTGCACGCTGGGCTTGCCGAACAGGCGCACGGCGGTATCCGGCACCTGCAGCGCGGCGGCTACGTTGTTGAAGTACGGCACGCCCTCGCCATGGGCCAGCAGCGCGCACGAGGCCGATGGGCCGCTCTGGCGGATCACCGGAATCGGCAGGCCGAGGATGGCCCGCGCATGCAGCGCGAACTCGCTCAGCTCCTGCGATACCAGCGTCACCAGGCCGGTGTCATGCGGACGCGGCGATACTTCGCTGAACCACACCTCGTCGCCCTTCACGAACAGCTCGACACCGAACAGGCCCCAGCCACCGAGGTCATCGGTGATCGCGCGCGAGATCTCCTCGGCACGCGCCAGTGCCTTGTCCGACATCGGCTGCGGCTGCCAGCTTTCGCGATAGTCGCCATCCTTCTGCAGGTGCCCGATCGGCGCGCAGAACGAAGTACCACCGGCGTGGTGCACCGTCAGCAGGGTGATCTCGTAGTCGAAGTCGATGAATCCCTCGACGATGCAGCGGCCGGCACCGGCACGGCCGCCGGTCTGCGCGTACTCCCAGGCCGGGGCGATGTCAGCCTCGCTGCGCAGCGTGCTCTGGCCCTTGCCCGAGGACGACATCACCGGCTTGACCACGCACGGCAGGCCGATCGCGGCCACGGCGTCGCGGTACTCGGCCTCGGTATCGACGAAGCGGTACGGCGAGGTCGGCAGGCCCAGGGTCTCGGCGGCCAGGCGGCGGATGCCCTCACGGTCCATGGTCAAGCGCGCCGCACGGGCAGTCGGGATTACCCGCAGGCCCTGCTCCTGTTCCAGCTGCACCAGGGTCTCGGTATGGATCGCCTCGATCTCCGGCACCACCAGGTGCGGCTGCTCCTGCGCGATCAACTGGCGCAGGGCCATCGCATCCAGCATGTCGATCACGTGCGAGCGGTGTGCCACCTGCATGGCCGGGGCATCGGCGTAACGGTCGGCGGCAATCACTTCCACGCCCAACCGCTGCAGCTCGATGGCCACCTCCTTGCCAAGTTCGCCCGAGCCCAGCAGCAGCACGCGGGTGGCGGAGGGGGAC
>NZ_WKEE01000101.1:0-7360 GCF_021605635.1 Stenotrophomonas sp. PA-6-5C | reverse complement strand
CCACATGACCCGCTCTACGCGACCAACCCACGAGGGGCTGCGCCGTTGGCTGGAAACTACGCCAGCGCGCGAAGGATCAACGCCAGGATCGCCGGCACCGCCTGGATCATGAAAATGCGCCGGCTCACGCTGTACGCGCCGTAGCACCCCGCCGCCACCACGCACGCCAGCGAGAACGTCACCAGCACCGGCTGCGCCACCACCAGCCCTACCACGATGCCTGCCGCCAGGAAGCCGTTGTACAGGCCCTGGTTGGCCGCCAGCACGCGCGTGGTCTCCGCCTTCTCCGGCGTATTGCGGAACGTCTTCAGGCCCAGCGGGCGGGTCCACAGGAACATTTCCAGCACCAGGAAATACAGGTGCAGCACGGCAACCAGCACGGTCAACAGCAGCGCGAGCAACGACATCGACTCTCTCCTCGAAATGGGGGACGCGACCTCAACGGTCGCGCGGCAGCTTCTTCTCTTCGCGCAGTACGCCGAACGCCGCCAGCGTCATCAACCCGGCTACGGCGACGCCACCGATGAACACCCCGTGCGAGCCGAACAGCGACAGCCCCTTGTGCAGCCAGGCAAAGCTCAGATCGGCACCACGGTAGACCACCGTGTCGATCGCTGCGCCGGCCTTATAGCGCCACTGGCGGTCTACGCGGGTGTAGATGGTTTCGCGGGCCGGCTTGGCCAGGGCGAACTCGCTGGCGCGGGTCATTACCTGCACCACCGCCACCATCAACGGCATCGGTGAAGCGGCCAGCACCGAGAAGCCGATCAGGATCGCGAAGCCGGGAATCAGCAACGCCGGGGCGATACCGTGGCGCGACAGCAGCCAGCGGGTCAACCCGAGCTGCATCAGCAATGCCAGCGCGTTCACCGCCAGGTCGATGCGCGAGAAGAACGCGGTACTGACAGCCGCATCGGTAAACGAGGCACGCACGATGCTGGCCTGCTGGTTGTACAGCAGGGTGCCGACGCCCACGCCGAACACCACCATGATCGCCAGCCAGCGCAGCAGAGGCTCGCGCGCGATCAGCTTCAGGCCATCGAGCACGCTTCCACCCATCGGCTGCTCACCGGACACCAACTGCTGCTCACGCTCGCGCAGCACCGCCCAGTGCCGCAGGCGCCAGATGCACAGCAGGCAGACGGCCAGGAAGCCGGCCGACACCAGCATCAGGTTGGCAATGCCCACCCGCTGCACCAGCGCACTGGTGATGATCGGGCCGAGGAAGGCGCCGACCGTGCCGGCCGCACCGATATAACCGTAGTACGCCCGCGCCTGCGCATTGGAGAACACGTCGGCCATGAAGCTCCAGAACACCGCCACCGCAAACAGGTTGAACACGGTGATCCAGAAGAAGAACGCCATGCCACGCCCCGGCATGCCGCTGTCGAACAGCGCATAGAAGCCCAGCAGGGTGGCGATGAAGAAGCCGTACACCGCCGGCAGGAATACCCGCCGCGGGAAGCGGCTGACCAGCCAGCCATAGACCGGCTGCAGCACCAGCATGATCACGAACACGCAGGAAAACAGGAACTGCAGGACGAAGTCCTTCAGCGCGATGCCATGGCTGGCGAACCAGGCGATCAGTATCGGTGGGAACACCGTCTCCAGGTCGGCCGAGGCGGCCATCGCCTCGCGTACCGGGCGCAGCACGTAGTAACCGCTGAGCAGGCAGAAGAAGTACAGTAACGACCACCAGAGCGCCGGCGACTCGCGCAGCGCTGCGACCAGCTTCCTCAGCGGGCCGCCTGTCCCGGCCGCGCTCACGCGGCTCCCCTCGCCAGCAAACGGCGGTTGGACAGCGGCATGGCAGGCTCCGGGGGCAGTGGAGCGCGTACGTTATCCAATGCACTGCAACATCGCCAGCGCGGGCTGCACCGATGGCTGCAACGAAGTGTCACGGCATCCCCCGCACGACACCTTCTGATACGCGCTTTTGTGGCGTCAAAAATCCAACTTTTTCAACGAGATGCGCATTCATCTTCGCTTTGTTTGTGCACAGGCGAAAAGCGGCGCTAGAATCATCCCCAGCAGTCGCGCACGGGTTCCAACCGATGAAAAAGAACAGCCTGCGTCGTCCGATCCGTTCGGCGGCCACCGGTTTGCTGGGCATGTTGATGCCCCTTGCCTTGTCCACCACCGCGCAGACCCCGCCGGCCCTGCCGCCGATGCCGACCAACATCGAGACCGCTGCCGGTGGCGCCATTGCCCACACCCAACCGGCGGCCTACCGCACCGGCCTGGTGCCGCAGGTGCAGTTGCCGGCGGCTGGCTTCAACGTCGCCAACATCGAATCGATGGCGCAGCAGCTCACCTATGGCGAGCGCGTGCCGGGCATGGCCGTGGCCATCGTGCAGGGCGGCCGCGTGCTCAGCGCGCGCGGCTACGGCGTCACCGACGTCAACAACCCGTTGCCGGTCGACGCCCACACCGTGTTCCGCCTGGCGTCGCTGTCCAAGGCCTTCGCCGGCACCATGGCCGGCCTGCTGGTCAACGATGGCACCCTGCGCTGGGACAGCAAGGTCACCGACTATGTGCCGGGCTTCCGCCTGAACTCGCCGGAGGCCACCGACCGCCTGACCGTGGCCGATGTACTCAGCCATCGCGTCGGCCTGCCGTACAACGCCTACGACCGCGACATCGAAGGCAATGCCGAGTACTACGCGCTGACCCAGAAGCTGGCCAACACCAGCCTGAAGTGCCTGCCGGGCGACTGCTACGCCTACCAGAACGTGGCCTTCAGCCTGATCGGCGACGTCGTGTATGCCGCCTCCGGCAGCTTCTACGAGCAGTCGGTCGAACGTCGCATCTTCAAGCCGCTGGGCATGAACGATGCCAGCCTCGGCCTGGCCGGCATCCAGGCCAGCTCGCGCTGGGCGCGCCCGCACGTACGCAGCCGCAACGGCTGGGTGTCGCTGACGCCGAAGCCGACCTATTACCGCGTCGCCCCGGCTGCCGGCGTCAACGCCAGCGCCAGTGACATGGCGCAGTGGCTGCTGGCCCATACCGGCCACCGCCCGGACGTGCTGCCGGCACCGCTGCTGGCCACCCTGCACTCCAGCCTGATCAACACGCCGGGCGAGATGCGTTCGGGTTGGCGCCGCGAACGCCTGCACTCGGCCGGCTACGCGCTGGGCTGGCGCACCTTCGACTACGCCGGTCACGACGTCGTGTTCCATGCCGGCGCCGTGCAGGGTTACCGCGGCCTGGTGGCATTGGTGCCCGAGCGCGACCTCGGCATCGCCATCATGTGGAACGGTGAAAGCGGCCTGCCCAGCGGTCTGCTGCCGACCGTGCTCGACGCCGCCCTCGGACTGCCGTCGCAGCGTTGGCTGGACGTGGACACCGACTTCGGCAGCGACAACCTGATGGCCGAGGGCGCCACCCCGGCGCAGCAGGACAAGCGCAAGGGCAAGGGTGCCTCGGGCAACCGCGCGGTGGCCTCGCCGCGCTGAGCTGGCAAGCTCGACCGTAAGCAGAAGGGCGGCCCTCGGGTCGCCCTTTTTTTGTTGTTGTAGAGCCGAGCCCATGCTCGGCTCTACGTTCCGCAGCGCTAGTGGGCGAAGTAGTGCATTCCTCCATCCACCGGAATCACCGCGCCGGTGATGTACCCCGCCAACGGGGAAGCCAGGAACGCGACCAGGTGCGCCACCTCCTCCGGCTCGCCGAAACGCCCCATCGGGATGTTGCGGGCGATGAACTCACGTCGGCTCTCTTCGGTGGGATGCAGCCGATCCAGGATCTGCACGCTGTTGATACGCCCCGGTGCAATCGCGTTGACGGTGATGCCCTCGCCTGCCACGTCGCAGGACAGCCCCTTGCTCCACAGATGCAGCGCCGCCTTCGCCGGGCTCGCGGCATTCACCGCGCGCGGCTCCATCGACCCGCTGAGGTTGATGACACGCCCCCAGCCATTGGCCCGCATCGACGGCAGCAACGCCTGCGTCAGCCGTCGTGCCGCCGAGAAGTTCAGCGCCATCGCCTCGTCCCACACCTCATCTGCTGCGGCTACCCCCGCCAACCGTGCACCACCGGCGGCATTGACCAGGATATCCACGCGCTGCAGCGCCTCCAGCGACGCGCTGGCGATGTGCTGCACATCGTCGGCGTCGGTCAGATCGCCCATCACCACGACCGGTACCGGCCCACCCGCCGCCTCGATCGCGGCCGCCACCGACCGCAACGGCGCCTGCCGCCGCGCGGTGATCGCCACGCGCACACCCAGCGTTGCCAGCACCCGCGCGACACCGGCGCCGATGCCACTGCCTGCGCCGGTGACCAGCGCGGTACGTCCTTCAAGATCCAGTTTCATGTGTTGCCTGCCAGGTTCTGCCGGCCGATCTGGCCGTGCGGACATGCTCTTTGAATACCCTCGATTGATAAACTCCGGCGAGGTTTCAACATTCAGAACCCGGGGTGTCAGATGAACCTGTTGGAGAGCATGCAGGTCTATGTGCTGGCCGTGGAAAAGGGCAGCCTCAGTGCCGCGGCGTCGGCGCTGGACATCTCCGCGACGATGGCCGGCAAGCACCTGCGCGCCCTGGAAGAACGGCTGGGCATGCAGCTGTTGAGCCGAACCACGCGACGGCAGCACATGACCGCTTTCGGCGAGGCCTACTACGGCCGCTGCAAGGAGATCCTGCGCCTGGTGGAGGAAACAGATGCGCAGGCACAGCATCACCATCTGGCACCGGCGGGCAAGCTGCGGATCAGTGCACCGGTGATCTTCGGCACGCATGCGCTGGTGCCGGCACTGTCGACCTACATGGACCGCTACCCCGAGGTCAGTGTCGAACTGGTACTGACCGATCGCGTGGTCGAACTGGCCGATGAGGGATTCGAGGCTGCCATTCGCATCGGCACGCTTGCCGACACCAGCCATCTCGTAGCGCGTCCGCTCAGCCCCTACCGGCTGACCTTGTGTGCATCACCGGCCTATCTCGCTCGGCATGGCACGCCGCACAGCGTGCAGGCGCTGCGGCAGCATCAATGCCTGTCGCTGGATCCGGCGGCGCTGTCGCACTGGCTGGGCAACGAGGCAACATCGGCGGTGCAACCGCCCTCAGGACGGCTGCAGATCAACAACGGCGAAGCGCTGCGGCTGGCCGCGCTGCAGGGCCTGGGCATCATCCTGCAGTCGAGCCTGCTGCTGGCAGCGGACATCGATGCGGGTTGCCTGGTCCCGTTGCTGCCGGAACATGGCCGGCGCGGTCGGCCCATGCACGTGGTCTATCCGCACGACCGTTATCACTCGCCCCGGCTGCGCAGCTTCGTGGATTTCCTGGTCGAGCGGTTTCCCGGTGAAGCCGCTGGCCATCGCAGCTGGCCGGGCGCAGACAGGCCATAAAAAATGGCCGGCGTCAAGCCCTTCGTGCAAATCGCACGGGGCTTGAAATCATATACAGGCCAATAGGTTAGCCGTGTTTCGCGCCGCTTGCGGGTGATGCGGGGCTGTGGGCTGGGAGCCACATGAGAGCTTTGAGAAAGCAAGCCACATCGCGCTGCGGCGGTGAAAAAACTCAGAGATTGCGAGCCTATTCGTCATAGCATCTGATTCTTTCACGCACCTAAAAAAACAAGGCACAACAGAAAGTGCAATAGAAGACTGCCGCTTTCGCCCCAAAGCGGAACTTCACAGGCTGATTCACAATGTCCGGTGAAGGATGGTTGCTGCCCTTCAACTCAACAAGGCCAATGACTGCTGCCACTCAAAGCAGTCATTGCATTGAACCTTCTTTGCAAGTTCGTTTTGCACCGTGGTATTGCCACAACTAGGGTTTTGGGTAGTTCGCCTCAAACTTAATTTGTGCAACGATGTCTCCATCATCCTCGCCAGTTATCTGCACGCTTTTTGAAGTCGATCTCCTTCCACTCCGCTTTCCAGAGCGTGAGATATTTCACGTCACTAGAAGAGGGTTCGGGGTGGCATTTTTCCACATACACGACGCACGGCATGATGACGGCGTCCCCGATCAGAAGCGCCTCCCCTTGTTCCAGCGCGGGCATGCCTTCGGTCAAATTGCCAAGCGTATCCGGCAGTAGTCGGCGGACATAGCTTTGATCATCGGGGTTGGTAAGACGCATTGCCAAGAAGTTGGAGCATTGCGAAAAGATAGTCTCTGATATTTCAGATGGTCGCTGACTCGAAATCAGAAGGCTGATCCCGTACTTTCGTCCTTCTTTGGCAATGCGTTCGATTGCAGCCAAGGAGGCCTTGTAGCGGGCAAGACCGCTCTTTGGCGCGTATTTGTGCGCTTCCTCATACACCATCAGGAACGGCTGCTCTGTTTTACTCTCCACGCGACGAGCGTAGTAGCAAAAATCGAACATAAGGCGGGAGATCAGCGAAACGGTAATGCTGAGCAGTTCAAAGGGAATGCCGCTGAGGTCGATGATTGTGACATTCGACTCGCCTCCCGCCTTGTAGCCGGTAAACTGTTCAAGTACCTGCTCTAGGGTCGCAGCTTTGGCCTTCGCACCGAATATGAAGTCAAGCCGAGAGTTCGAGATTTTTGATCTAATCCGCCGCTCAAATTTGTCGATGCTGCCGTCGGCATAGGGGCCCTTGTTGATTTTACTCCGTTCCGGAGCAGCGAACTCGCGCAAAGCCTTGCAATAGTGCTCCAGCTGACCCTCAACATCATCGAACGTTTCGGTCGTACCATCCTTAAACTTGATATGCAGCGAGTTTTCAGCGTCTTTTGTTTCCCGCGTCAGGTTGCGGAAAGCGTTCGCTACGTGCTGAATGTCATATCGAAGCGGACTGTCGAAGTTGACCTTTTCGACAGCAGGATTGCTGATCTTCTTGGCAATGGTCACCACAGATCGTAGCAGCGACTCCTGATTGTAGTTGTTATTGTCGCCGGACTCTAGGAACATGTCCTCCATCTCGTCTTCGTTGAGAAGCCAATATGGCAGGACGAGGTCATCGACAGTGATGATATTCGCCTTTGGAAAAGCCGTAGCATATTCGGAATGAAGATCGAATATTAGGATATGAGAGTTGTTGAGACCTTGGTATTCGCCGCTTTTAGCAGATACCGCTTTCTGCAGAACTGACGTCACACTCGACGATTTTCCCGATCCCGAAGCACCGACGACGGCAATATGTTTATTGAAGAACCTGTCGCCATGAACAGGTACGACGATATCACGTTGCCTAGTCAGTGACGAAAAGCAAAAGCGGTCTTCAGCGGCATAGCAGTCTGCATAGATAGCTGCGATTTCCGCTTTCGTTGCCGGGACGACCTTCTTTGGCGGAATGGCGAGTTCGTCACCACCGCGATTGAACTTTCCATCTTTAAGGGTCCCGAGGGGATAGGAATCAATCATATAAACGCGTTTGTGGTCACTGATACCG